>QKDV01000238.1 GCA_003251955.1 Methanospirillum hungatei | reverse complement strand
GGTGACCCCCGTCTGCTGCAGCACCGTGATCTGCAGAATGAGTTTTCCGTGAGAATACCAGTACAGATCTGGAAGGATCATAACCTCCGCACCCGAGGATAAGATCTCCCCGCTTATACCTCGCTGGCCTCCTTGCCGGAGAGAAATTGGCAGAAAAAGGGCCGAAACTGACTGTCTGGCGGTCCTGCCACCTGACTTCAAGGCCGGAAGAGAGCGAAGAAAGAGGGAGAATTTCTTCGCCTGAAATCTCAACGACAATCTCACCCGCTGTCGTCTTCAAAAGATACTGCCGTGTTTCTGCATGGCTTGTAATACCTGGTTTGATGATCGCAACACTCAATGAAGGATCATGGCCTGGCAACAGGTCACCAAGAGTGGTGCCGGGTGAGATCTCTGTCCGGTTTCCATCAAGCATTACTGTTGCCATAAATCCTCCTGGGTTACTCCGCTGCCATGATCTGTCGTTCCTGCTCAGTTACCTCTGCAAGAACTTCTGCAACCGATCCCACCTTAATGATCTTTCCAAACCGCATCAAGGCACACCGGTCACAGGTATCCCTTACAAAATCCATATCATGCGAGACGATAATGAAGGTTTCCTCGCTCTCCTCACGTGAGTGCATGATCGAATGCTTCACATCAACCTTGGTGATGGGATCCATAGTCCCGGTCGGTTCATCAAGAACAACAACGTGAGGCTCCCTGATGAGGACCTGGGCGAGAGCAACCCGGTGCCTCTCACCCTCTGACAGGGTTCCCGGCAGCCGTTCAAGGATCTCCCTGCTCTTCTCGGTGGTGAACCCAGCCATCTTAAGCGTGATGATTGCCTTTCGCATCGCGAGTTCTTTGGGGAATTCAAGGCCGATGGCATCGGTGAGATTATCAAGCACAGTCCGGTGAGGGAAGAGATCATATTCCTGGTGGAGGAGACCGATGTATTGTTTAGCCCGTCCTCTGAACTCGAATCCGGGTTTTGTCATGTCAACCCATTCATCACCAACCCTTGCAATCAGATCTCCGCTGGTTGGCTATCATCTTTGAAAGGGTAGTCTTTCCTGCCCCCGATGTTCCAATGATCCCGAAGATCTCCTTTCTGTTTATTGACAGATTTACAAGATCCACTGCCCTGATGAGCCCACGGTCGAGAGAGACATACCGCTTTGAAAGTTCTCTTGCCCGCATGATCTCTTCTCCCACCTCGATCTTGTTGAACTGCTCATCATCATGGTATCCCTGCATGAAGACGCCAATGACCTCGGCTGGTGTTCCGATTGCCTTGATAGCACCATCTTCCAGAAGAATGGCACGGTGAACAATGTCCTCAAGGATCTGGGAGAAGTGGGATGTGACCACCATTGCCATGCCGGTCTCATCTGCAGCCTCCTTGAGCACCTGATGCACCATCGATGCAGTCTTGGGATCAAGTGTCCCTGTCGGCTCATCTGCGAACAGACAGAATGGTTCCTTTGCAAGTTGCCTTGCAAGCACTACCCTCTGCTTCTCCCCACCAGAGAGATCACGGGCAATGTGCATCATCCGATGTGACATCCTTACCTGATCCACCAGATCAGCAGCCCGTGAAACTGCCTTTTGGGAGGGATAATTCACATCATCAAGGGCCTTTAAGACGTTGTCTATTACACGGTCATTACCATACAGTGCAAACGTCCGCTGGAACATAATAGCATTCCGGCGCATGATACGCCGTTTCATTGCTTCATTCTCCGGGTTCCAGAAGTCTACATCCTGGGCTTTGAGGGTAGCACCACACCTGGGACAGGTCGTCCCTTCGTGACTTCCTATTGTAACATACTCGCATCCGTTACATGCTGCGATATGATACAGGACCTTTCCCCCGGTTGGTGGCTGGTCCACACCGCGGAGCAGATGCATCAGGACTGTCTTCCCAGCCCCACTCCGGCCGATGATCCCGAGAATCTCTCCTTCTGCAAGGGTGAACGACAAATCCTTGATAACCGTCTTTCCGTCAAATGCCATCGAGAGGTTCTCAACTGTGATCAGGGGTCTCATGGTGCACTCACTATTTGTTGTACTGGTGTGTTCTGGTGGGTAATACTTTTATTTCATGTAGTTTTGGCTTCACGAACGTGAATATTTCGTGACAACATTTAAAAGATAGATGTCTGATTATCAGATAAATGGGTTGATGATCCCGATTACTTCCCTGACATCATGAATCCGGTGGTCGACAGCCGCTATCAGTTCATCCGGCTTTTGTGAACATTGTTGCTCGGTGAGAACCGCGATATCTGCAGCCCGCATTGCAAGCAGATCATTAATTGAATCTCCAACCATCATCACTGTCTCATAGTTTTCCTTCAGATCCCTGACGATGCGCTCTTTTACTGTTGGTGTCGCCACCCCGAAGACCTGGTCCCGTGGTATTCCCAGGTAATCAGCCATCCGTTCGAGCTTTGCCTCTCTGTCGCCTGATGCAATGAACGTGGCCACCCCAAGTCTGTGGAGTTCACGAATGGTCTCCTTTGCTCCTGGAAATGGAGTGCCGCCTGCAGTAACCGTGAACTCTATTCGTCCCTTTCCCGTGTGAACAATCACTCCGCTGTTTAAGGCAACAATCGCCTCCTCCCTGATCTTTGACCAGATGATCCGCATGCACTCCTGCATGTCCCCGATCCTGGCAACATTGTCACTCATCAGGATTCTGCCTATCTCCTCTGCTTCAACCACACGCCGGGTGCAGGATATCCCGAACCCAAGTTTATGCAATTTAAAAAACGAGGAGAATGACTGATCAGCAGGTGCTGCCATGATCCCATGAGAATGGGCGTGGATGACACAGAGGACACGGTTTGGATCTGCAAAAGTGAGCATGGTCGTTTCGATGTCAGGGTATAGTTCTCCTGAATCCACTTCCTTGGCCATCCGGTAAGTATGGAGAAGTGTTCCTGCACTGTCAAAGACGACCGCGATTGACATATGTGATACAGTGATCACCGTCTGGAAGAATAATACCGATCCTGACCACATCCAGACATTGTTTTTCAAGCATGGGTGAGCACAGGATTCTATGGCATCGGGCATAAGATCATAGTATGACCCTTGAGGAGACTGCATCCCGGATCAGGAGCATGGAGATCCGGGGTGCCGGGAGGATTGCACGAGCTGCCGCCAAAGCACTGCTCGATTATTCCCGGTCAGGCACGTACCAGGATCTGAAATCATACCGGGAGCGTATGCTTGTAGCATCAGAGATGCTGGCAGGTGTGCGGCCTACGGCGGTCTCACTACCCAACGCGGTCAACCTTATATCAAAACCCCTGT
>QKDV01000227.1 GCA_003251955.1 Methanospirillum hungatei | reverse complement strand
ATAATCTCCCCTGCCATCTCTTCGCGTTTCTCATCTGCTGCCTCGGCAACCTGGAAGATCTCTCTTCCCTTTACTTTGAAGAGCCGGACTGCCTCATCAGGAGTGAGTCGGTAACCTCCTATGCAGTCTGAGAGAAGAGTATTGAGCGGGTTCATACATCTCATAGTCTCCTGTTTCCCTTAAGAGACTGGTGATGAAAAAAGGGATATTTTTAAACTGGTGCAGGTGATTGATCAGGTTTTATGGAATGTTTTGAATGACTCTTTACTCTGCTCTTTCTGGAAAAATTTCATGAGTTCGAGCTGATCACGGGTAATATACATGTGAGCAGAGACACTGATCGTCTCCAGCCACCCCTGGGTCAGGAGAGAGATATTGTTCTTTTTTCTGGCCTCGTTGATCTCATCAAGGATGAACTTCTGCATATGTGCAAGGCCGAATGCATTCTGTCCCCACGCGGAGAGCATGTCGTTACTTCTGAAGAGGCAGACAAGGTTGAGATGATCTGCTTTATCTATCTGACACTGGACGATCTGCAAACATGGGGGCTCATCACGGGTGATATCAAGAACCGGTGACCATGTTATTGCAACTGCACGACGGCTGCTTGGGTTGTCAATAAGGCGGTCAATTATACTTGTCTTGATCTGATCGACTCCACCGAGGTTTCCGTCACCTGCATATTCAATCGATCCGACCGACCCGGCAGGCAGATACCCACACCTCTTCATCAGATTGTCAATTGCACTTTTTACAATCGATTGTCCGGTCTTTTTCAGTGTCAGTGATGCGACCGGGTAATCCCTTAATCTGTTTCCATAGGTGTATGTCGCATCGGTGCCGTCGTTTTTCCTTCTGGTGATTGTGTAGAGTGAGGTCTGGTACTGTTCTGAGAACCGGTCACCAAAGAGTGATGCACTTGACTTCATCGGAGTGCTGAACGGGGATTCAATATGGATGCAGACCGGCTCTTCTGGATCGTAAGTTACCTCACCATCCTCGGTCATCCGGGTCTCTCCCTCACATCGTTCAGCAATTATTTTGACAACTTCCTCGTGTGCCTCCCCGATTGACTGTCTCCGGATCAGGATCATATATGGTGGTATATTGGATCTGAACTATTAGAGAATCTGCTGATCAGGCATCGAAAGCTTATAGGTGCCACACATATGAAATCATGAGCATGAAGGTAATAGGATTTGTAGGAAGTCCACGTATGGCTGGCAACACAGCAACCCTTGTCTCCCAGGCTCTTGCAGGGGCAAAGGCTTCGGGCGCCAGTGTTGAACAGGTGCATATTCCATCCCTGGAAATCACCGGCTGCAAAGGGTGCAAGTACTGTAAGTCCCACGAGACCTGCAGGATCGACGATGATATGCAGTCAATATATGCAAAGATTCGTGAAGCAGATGTACTCATCTTCGGAACTCCGGTTTATTTTGCACAAATGACCGGCCAGATGAAGCAGTTTGTTGACCGGCTCTATGCACTCATCGATGCAGAATACAAACCAAAGGTTGCTCCCGGAAAGAAATCTGCTGTCATCCTAACACAGGGTGATGATAATGTGGCAGCCTTTACCGGTATTGTGGATACGTTCAACTTTGCAATGTCATTTCTCCAGATTTCTGTTTCAGATCCTATCATTGCAGGTGGACTTGACGCCCCTAAAGATGTTGAGAAGAATGTTTCAGCAATGGATGGGGCATATCAACTCGGAAAGAAACTGGCATCCTCATAATTTATAGTTTTCATTTTCAGTTTTTTCTTTTCCATTCATAATGCCGAATGTCCATGGATTAATAGGGTACTTCATATTATCTGTTGTTCAATCACTCACCATTACATAGGTGATATCTGATGAGGGGAGCAGTCTGACGGATCCTCAGTCACAGGAGTCAGGGAAGAGCCCTGAGGCGTTATCATCAGATATTACTGTACTGTATGTGGATGATGACCCTGAAATGTCCGGGGCATTTAAGAAGATACTTGAGGCCATGAGCCCTCTAACAGTTATCACTGCCGGAAGCGGCTCTGAAGTACTCGATCTGGTCTCACGTGATCTGTGTGATGTCATCGTCTCAGACTATCAGATGCCTGGGATGAATGGCATTGAGCTCCTGAAGAAGGTCAGACAGTCCTCTTCTCTACCATTTATTCTCTTCACCGGAAAGGGACGTGAGGAGGTTGTGATGGAGGCCATCAACAGTGGTGCGACCTTCTATCTCCAAAAAGGGGAAGATCTGCAGACTCTTTTTGCTGAACTTGTCCATAAGATCAAGGCTGCAGTCGGGAATCGGCGGGCAGAACTGGCCCTACGGGAGAGAGAGGAGGAACTTTCGCGAAAAAATTCTGAGTTGAGTGCAGCGTACGAAGAACTGCTGGCCACCGAGGAAGAGCGGCGTGTATACCTGAAGGAACTGGAGTCAAACCAGAAAAAACTCGTGGAGAGTGAACAGCGGTACCGTGAACTCTCTGACCTGCTCCCCTTGGTTGTATACGAATGCGATCTGAATGGCATCATCACCTATGCAAACAGGCAAGCCTTCCTGACATTTGGATATCCTGAAGGTACCCTGCCATCCGGTCTCTGTGTTCTGGACCTGATCATACCTGATGACCGGCCCAGAGCAATCGAGGAGATGGCAAAAATTCCTCTTGGTGATATTACAGCACATGAATACCGTGCCTCACGCAGGGATGGAACCGTCATCCCGGTGGTAATTTACTCATCACCAGTTTACAAAGAGAGAGTGGTCACCGGGTTCAGGGGCATTGTCCTTGATATATCAGATCAGAAGCGATCAGAAAAAGCAATCCGTGAGTCTGAACGACGACTTGCCAATGTTATAGATTTTCTCCCTGATGCGACCTTTGTCATCGATCGTGAGGGCACGGTGATTGCCTGGAACCGTGCGATGGAGCAACTGACCGGAGTTCTCGCACGTGACTATCTTGGAAAGGGAAATTATGTCTATGCCATACCTTTCTATGGGACTGCCAGGCCTATTCTAATCGATCTTGCTCTGAATAGAGATCAGAAACCTGATGAATTGTATGGTACAATCTCTCGGAGCGGTGATACCGTTGTCGGTGAGGCATACATGACCGGTCATGCTGGTGGAACCAGGTACCTCTGGGGTGCAGCATCGCCGCTCAGGGATTCACAAGGGGTTATTGTCGGTGCAATCGAGAGCATCAGGGATATTACTGATAGAAAGATTACGGAAGAAGAACTGGTCAGGTCCAGGGAGGAACTCGAGCACCGTGTTGAAGAACGGACAGCAGAACTGACCCGGGTGAACTCAATTCTTCGCTCTGAAATTGATGAACGTGGATTTGCTGAGAAGGCCCTTCGGGAGAGCCAGGATCGGTACCGGCGTCTTGTTGAACTCTCACCGGATGCGATCCTGGTTCATGACGGAACAGATATGCTGTTTATCAATCCTGCAGGAGCCAGAATGTTTGGAATTCCGGATAATCTGAATGCATCTGGGATGAGAATCTCCGAGTTTATTCATCCGGATTTAATCGATAAATTCCATTCAATTCTGAAAATGCCTGAAAGATTGGGTGATTTAAAACTTACATCTGAAGAGGACTTTGTCAGGCTTGATCGTTCAACCATCACGGTAGAGGTGTCATCTGCACTTATCACATTTCAGGGAAGCCCTGCGGTATTGATCGTGGCACGTGACATCACCGGGAGGAAGATAGCAGAAGAGCAACTCCGGCGTTATGCGGCTGAAATGGCGGACAAGAATAAGGAACTTGATTTTCTTGCAAATCAGATGATTGAAATAAATCAGGGCCTTGACAAACGAGTGAAGGAGCGGACTGAACAGGTTTTCAAACTTATTAAGCAAAAGGATGATTTTATCAACCAACTTGGGCATGACCTGAAAACCCCGCTCACCCCGCTTCGTGCACTTCTTCCTGCCCTCATTGAAGATCAGCTGGATCCTAATACGAAGGAATCATTGGCAGTTCTTCTCCGGTCAGTCTATTCGATTCAGGAACAGACCGAAAAGATCCTGACCATTGCAAGACTGAGTAAGGAAGATGTTGAAGTAAAACCTGAATCAGTTCTGATAAGGCCTGTTCTCCTGGAGTCTTTACAGAAACACAGGATATACATACAGAAGAAGGAGCTCAATATCTCTGTAGAGGTTTCTGATGATCTCTCACTCCTCTTCTCTCCTTCGGATGCTGGTATTGTTTTTGATAATCTTATTGGAAATGCTACAAAGTACACGTCAAAAGGAGGTTCCATCCGGATCAGATCCCATATTGAAGGTGATATGATCTGTATTCAGGTTCGGGATGATGGAATCGGTTTATCAGCAGAAGAAAAGAATCATGTATTTGAGGAGTTTTATATGGCTGACTCCTCCCGTCATGACCGTAGTTCATCAGGGCTTGGTCTTGCTATTGTACGCAGACTGGTCAGGTTATATAAAGGAACAGTCCGGGTAGAAAGTGAAGGAAAAGGAAAAGGTGCTGGTTTTTTTATATGTCTTCCGGCACCAATTCCAACCAGTGAATAATTTCAGGTCTATGTTTTCAGGGTTCTGATATACTCCCCTACAGCTACAATCCCTGCGTCTGGATCTCCAATATATTCCTCGATCCTCTTTACGATCGCTGAACCAACGATGACTGCATCTGCCCCATGACCTGCCCACTCTTTAACCTGATCCGGAGTAGAGATCCCAAAACCCGGTGCAACAGGGACAGAAGTCTGTTTTTGAACACGTGTAAGCAGATCCACTGCTGCCTGCTCGACTCCGGTTCTGGCACCTGTAACGCCCATCACTGCAACAAGGTAAATAAACCCGGCAGCCTTGGCAAGAATTCCGGCAAGCCGCTCGTCTGATGTTGTCGGGCTCACCATCATGATCGGAGCGATTCCTGTCTCCTCTGCTGCTTTTGTAAATGGTTCTGACTCTTCAAATGGAACATCTGCAATAACGACGCCATCGATACCTGCTGCTGCTGCATCGGCGTAGAACTTTGAGATTCCCCTACGCATGATCAGGTTTGCGTACGTCAGTATTACAATTGGAATCTTACTTTCTGCTCTGAATTCCTGGACCAGGTCCAGCAGCCTGTCAGTGTTCATTCCTGCATCCATGGCACGGAGATCTGCCCGCTGGATCACAGGCCCGTCAGCCACAGGATCTGAAAAGGGAAGTCCCAGTTCAATAATGTCTGCACCTGCTGCTGCCATCTCCTGTATGATCCTAAGGCTTGTTTTATAATCAGGATCGCCTGCAACTGTGAATGCAACGAGGAGGGGTTTTTTCTTCGCTGCAAAAACTGCTTCTATCTGCTCTTTACCATTTCTCATAATGCAACCCCCTTCTGCTGCATCAGGTCGATCACCTGGGCAACATCCTTGTCACCACGACCTGACAGGTTGATGACAAGAATGTCATCCTCTTTTAGTGTCGGTCCGATCTTTATGGCATGGGCGACTGCATGAGATGACTCGAGTGCAGGAATTATTCCTTCTTTTCGGGAGAGGTAAAGGAATGCATCAAGTGCCTCATCATCGGTGACTGAAGTGTATGTGACTCTTCCAGAATCCTTGTGCATCGAGTGTTCAGGTCCGACTCCCGGGTAATCAAGCCCTGCAGATACCGAGTGAGACTCCTGAATCTGTCCGTATGAATCCTGCAGGATGTAGGAAAAGTTTCCATGCAGTACTCCCGGAGAACCTCCACAGAGAGTGGCTCCATGTTTTCCGTCAAGACCCTCGCCCCCTGCCTCGACACCAATCAGGGTTACGTTGTCTGATACGAACGGGTGAAACATTCCGATTGCATTTGAACCTCCGCCAATGCAGGCAATGATTACCTTAGGCAGTCTCCCTTCCTTCTCGAGGATCTGTTTTCTGGTCTCAGTTCCGATGACTGACTGGAGATCCCTGACAAGCAGAGGGAACGGGTGTGGGCCTACTACTGTTCCGATCAGGTAGTGGGTGTCACCAACTGTTGCCACCCAGTCACGCATCGCTTCGTTGATGGCATCCTTGAGTGTCTTTGTACCTGATGTCACCGGGATGACTCTTGCACCCATCATGTTCATCCGTGCAACATTCAGAGCCTGTCGCTTAACATCCACCTCTCCCATGAACACATCAACGCTCATACCTAGTGCAGCCCCGGCAATTGCGGTTGCAACACCGTGCTGACCTGCTCCTGTCTCTGCGATGAGTCGTTTTTTGCCCATGAATTTAGCGAGAAGTGCCTGACCCATTGCATTGTTCAGTTTGTGTGCTCCTGAATGGAGGAGATCCTCGCGTTTCAGATAGACTTTGCAACCGAGGTCTTCTGACATATTTTTGCAGAAGGACAGTGGTGTTTCCCGCCCTGCAAAATCAGTCATAAACAACTTAAGTTCATCTTGAAACTTTCTTGTCGGAAGGATGTGCAGGTAAGCATCTTCAAGTTCTTCTAGTGCTGCGATGAGGGTTTCAGGGACATAACATCCACCGTATTCGCCGAATCGTGTTTGGAGTTTCATGATTGTAACCGTGCATTTCGCACAAAGGCTTTGATTTTTTCAGGATCCTTGACTCCGGGAGATTTTTCAACCCCTGAAGCCACATCAACAGCATAAGGCTGCAATTTCTTCACTGCCTCTGCTACATTTTCCGGCCTGAGACCGCCTGCCAGGATGACTGGCAGCTTCGAATTGTTTACTACGCTCCTGAAAAAGTCAGGATCATATGTTCTTCCTTTTCCCTGACTTGCATCAACAATGAGGGCATCAGTATCTTCTGGTTTTGGAAGTTCCATCCCTGGTTCCACAACCCTGATGATCTGGACATTGCAGTCTGCAGGAATGGAGTGATGATGTGAGATCTGGACTGCCGTAGGGCATAACTGCAGAATCTCTTCCAGTTCCGAGCGTGAACTTGTGTGTGAGACACAGACCCTTCCCATATACGGCCCGGCTGCCCTGAATATTTCTACAGCCCGTTTAGGCTCTACTGAGCGTGGTGAGTCTGAGAAGAGGACTACACCTACTGCATCCGCTCCTTCCAGATCGGCAGTATGGGCGTCCTCCGGTCGTGTGATCCCACAGATTTTTACGCGTATACAAATCCCTCCAGTCTTCTCCGTGGATTCTCTGCTGCCATAATACTTGACCCGATCAGGTAACCGTTTGCAAATGGCCGGAGGGTCCGGACATCACACGGCCAGGTGACTCCGCTCTCAGCGATAACTGTTCTGTCTGCTCTTTTTATCATCGGTGCAAGTCGCATAGTTGTGGAGAGATCGGTCTTCAGCGTCTTAAGATTCCTGTTGTTTATTCCGATGAGCTGTGCATCTGTGTCAAGTGCAGTCCTGACCTCCTGTCTGTCATGGACCTCTACCAGAGGCTCAAGACCTGCTTTTTTCGCAGCATTTACAAACTCTCCGAGCCGGTCACCAAGTACCGCTGTGATCAGGAGTACTGCGTCTGCTCCTGCAACCCTTGTCTCTTCTATCTGCTTCAGATCAACAATGAAGTCCTTACGTAGGATTGGAACTCCTGTCTGCTCCCTGATTGCGGGAATTGTATTGATTGATCCATGGAAGAATTCAGGCTCCGTGATAACTGACAGGGCGCAGCATCCACCTCCTATGAGGTCCTGAGAGACGGAAACCGGGTCAGTTATTGCCCTGAGGTGGCCTCTTGACGGGCTTGCCGGTTTCATTTCAGCTATTACCGCATTGCGGTCTTTTGCTCCCCTGATTGCATTCAGGAGGCTGATCGTTTTCCGGCCGGCCCCTTCGCCTCTCGTAACTCCACAAATATCAAACCCTGGTGAGAGTGCCTCAGCCCTGTTGACCGATACCTGAACAATCTGATCCAGAATCATGCTGCTCTCCCCGTGACTCTGATTAGGTCTTCAAGTTTCTGTGCAGCCGCTCCTGTTCTGATGGCCTCATATGCCAGTTTCACTCCTTCGCTGAGGTCTGCTGCTTTTCCTCCGACAAAGATTGCAGCACCTGCATTAAGGGCAACAATGTCTAATGCCGGTCCCGGTGATCCGGCAAGCACTGACCTGATGATGGCTGCATTTTCTGCAGGTTCTCCTCCCCTTATTGTCTCGATGGAGGCCCGGTTTATTCCAAACTCCTCGGGGGTGATGGTCCGAACAATCAGTTTTCCGTTGTTCAGTTCTGCAACGAGTGTAGAGCCTGTGATGGTTATCTCGTCCAGTCCTTCACCATGCACAACCATTGCCCTCTGAACGCCAAGTTCGCGGAGTGCATCAGCGACGATCATGACCAGTGCAGGATCATAGACACCGATTAAGCGGGCCTGAGCCTTTGCAGGGTTGAGGAGCGGACCCAGTATGTTAAAGACCGTGTAAATACCGAGTTCTCTTCGCACCGGAGCGACGTGACGCATAGCGGGATGATATTGCGGGGCAAAGAAGAACCCGATTCCCGTCTCTTCAACAGTTCTCGCAGCTGCCTCTGGTGTCTGCTCGATGGTGACTCCTAGTGCTTCAAGCACATCTGCTGATCCACACCTGCTTGAAACGCTCCGGTTTCCGTGTTTCACAATACAAACGCCTGCAGCTGCAGCAACGATTCCTGCTGCAGTGCTGATATTGAAGGTTCCCCCGGTTCCACTGTCGCCTCCGGTTCCACAGGTATCAACCATCATCCCGGACACCTGTGGCGAAACCGGAATGGCACAGTTCTGCATCACCTTTGCAAATGAGGCAATCTCTCCTGCAGTAACTCCTTTCATTCTGAGTGCTGTAAGAAATGATCCGATCTGTGCCCCGGTTGCGTTGCCTGTTGCGATCTGATTCATCACAGCGGTTGCCTCTTC
>QKDV01000156.1 GCA_003251955.1 Methanospirillum hungatei | reverse complement strand
GGCAGGAAGGATCCCCATGGTGACCGAGAATCCAATCATGAAGACGATAGCCAGTATGAGTTTGAACCGGTATCTGGTCAGGTAGGAGAGCAACCTGCGGAGAACCAGCCCTACCGATTGATATTGATCATTCAGATCGATTCCGGAAATCGGGTGCGTCATGATTCACTCCCCCCGGACTGAAGACCACTCCCTAGTTGTGATTCATAAATTTCTTGATAGAGGGGATTTGTTGCCAGCAGTTCTGCATGTGTCCCGGTTGCTTCGATCCGCCCCTGGTTCAGAAGCACAATCCGATCAGCGGTGATGACAGAACTGATACGCTGGGCAACAATGAACTTTGTCGTTCCTGCCATCATATCAGCGATTGAATCCTGAATTCGTGCCTCGGTGGCAACATCACAGGCACTGGTACTGTCATCAAGAATAAGAATTTTTGGCTTTTGGGCAAGAGCACGGGCAATCGAGAGCCTTTGGCGCTGACCACCGGAGAAGTTTGAGCCACGTCGAGCTACATTTCCCTCGTATTGTTCAGGAATATTCTGCACAAATCCATCAACATCTGATGAGCGGGCTGCCACTATCATCGCATCATCGGTCATTGAAGGATTTCCAAACCTGATTGTATCGCTTATTGTTCCTGAAAAGAGTACAGACTCCTGGAGACAGACACTGACAAGACTGCGAAGAGTTGACAGGGAGATCGAACGGACATCCATTCCGTCTATGGTGACACTTCCACCGGTAACATCATAAAACCTTGGAATGAGGGAAACAAGTGAGGATTTGCCACAACCGGTTGCTCCCAGAAATCCGATCGTCTCACCGGGCTGTGCAACCAGATTTATGTCAGCGAGAACCTCTCCCTCTGGTTGACCTTCTTTGTTCCGATATGCAAAGGAGACATTCTCAAATACAACCCGGCCTTTAACCTGGCTTACATCAATTGCCGTGGGCATTTCCGGTTCAGGCACTTCAGGTAATGCATCCAGAACCTCAAAAATCCGTTTCAAAGATGCATTTGCCTGAGTTATGAACGGCAACACGATTGCAATGATTAACAGAGGCATCATGAGAATGAGGATGTACTGGGCAGCAGAGGTGACATCACCGATCTTAAGCCCGGTTCCTTCCAAAACCTGGACGCCTCCAAAGTAATACACTGCTCCGAACCCGAGGAGAGAAATCGCAAAAACCGTTGGCATAAGATAGGACATGACCATCTGAGGCCTGATGGCAGCATGCTTCAGGCTGTCTGCAGCCTGACCGAATTTTGTGATCTCATACTCCTGTCTGACAAATGCTTTAACCACCCTGATACCGGTAAGGGTCTCACGCAGGGCCTTATTTACACTATCAATCTCTGCCTGCTTTCTGGAAAATGCAGGCTCGACAATGACGAAGTACAGCACCAGAATAATTGTCAGAAGTACCAGAAGTACAATCATTATCCAGACCAGTGCCGGAGCCATTACTGCCATTATGAGAATCGTCCCTATCAACAGAAGCGGGGCCTGCATGAGATTCATCACCGACTGCTGTATCGCAGTCTTGACATTCTGGACATCCGTTGTCAACCGGACAAGGAGATCACTGGATCTGAACTTATCGATATTTCCGAATGAGAGTGACTGAATTTTTTCAAACTCATTTGTTCGTAGGCTGTGGGCACAATATTCTGATGCATAAACGGCTATTGCTGCATTTCCTATCTGGCATGCACCGGCAATGAGTGCTGCCAGGAGCATGAGGACACCGACATCAAGGGAGTATGAAAAGTTGTTCTTCATGATCCCGTTGTCTATCAGGGCCGCAGATAGGGCAGGAATTGCAAGAGTACCCCCGGCAACTATGATATTCAACAAAATTGATAAGAAAAACCACCATTCATACCCCTGAAACACTTGAAAAAGGCGTTTGAAATTTGATTTTGTCATTATTCCAACTCCGGAGAGATTGTTTGAGATCTACGCCAGTTACTCACTTTTTCTCTACCTTCTCCTCTCCCATCACTCCCTTTGCAATAATGAAGACTACGAAGGCGATTACAATGAAATTGATACATTCTGCAGCAAAAGGCCCGATTCCAAGATGAACTGGACCGAGGTTAAGGGTGGCAGCCTTCCAGTCACCGGAAGGCACCAGCACTCCCACGAAAGGCATGATAATATTTGACAAGGCTAGTTGCTGCAACACCTATGATGAATGCAACAGCCAGTGCAACAACCTTGTATTCTTTCAGAAATTCCAGAAATTCAACAATTAGCCCGCTCATATGTACCCGGCTGGTGGTATGAGCCCTAATAATTTTAACCTTTCGTAGTTAGACAGGCTAAACTCTGGGCTGCTGCTGAGTTGCGCAATGAAAGGTTCCATACCCTTCAATCATAGCCCTAGCATTAATACCAATCACATCGCGGCCAGGAAAAGCATGACTGATTATTTCACATGCACGCTTGTCACTCGGATCATCAAAGATAGGAACGATTACAGCCTTGTTGCCGATGTAAAAATTCGTATAACTTGCGGGGTATCTTCCCTCTTCTCCAGATATCATCTTTGGCATCGGGAGTGGGATCACGGTTAGTGGCCTGCCATCCTGATCTGTCTCATGGCAGAGAATCTGATAATTCTCTTGCAGTACCGCATAATTCTCGTCAGTTGGATCTTCCTCAACAGCACAGAGAATCGTTACAGGATCTACAAAACGGGCGATATCGTCGATATG
>QKDV01000097.1 GCA_003251955.1 Methanospirillum hungatei | reverse complement strand
TACATACGGCTCAATGGCCCACAATTTCTATCTGTACACCAATCCCTCAACCGGCCAGATAACCTGGATACCCTGGGACAACAATTTTGCCCTGCAGAATAGCAGTGAGGGTATGGGAGGAATGGGAGACAGAAACCATGAACCTGGAAACTTCTCTCCCACCATGATGGGTAATCCATTCGGAGATCAGAATGGTGGCTTTGGTAACTCAACTCCTGGAAATTTCCCGATGGGAATGCCCGGGGGTATGGGTGAAGGAATGAACATGAGTCACATGGGGCCTGGTGGTGGAAATCAGGACATTAGTCTTGCCAATGTTACGAGTGACTGGCCTCTGATCAGGTACCTGATGGATGATCCTGAATACCACGAGAAGTATGTGAACGATGTTGCAGCGGTCATCTCAGACGTGTTCAATCCAGACCGGATGGATCCCATCTATACCCAGAATTACGAACTCATCAGTCCGTATGTGGTTGGAGATGAGGGAGAGAGGGAAGGATACACCCATCTGAAGAGTTCAGAAGATTTCACCAAATCACTTGATTCACTGATTGCCCATACTGCATCACAGTATGAAGCTGCCCAGAAATATCTGAAAGAACAGGGTGATGCATAATGGAAAGTATAGAGCAGGTAACCGGAAAGGATGATGCCATAAATTCTATCCTTAACAGGTTCGAGTCGATTGGACTTGCTGATATGGAGCATGCCAGCCTTCAGGATCGCAAGGAATCCAAGTACCTGCTTACTACAGAGCAGGCCAGAGATCTCATCTCCAATCTTCCTGATACGTACCGGGTCTTTGAGGTGGATGGGCAGCGTGTCCAGACATACTCAACAACATACTATGACTCACCTCGTTTGAGTCTCTACCTTACCCATCATAATGGGAACAAACCAAGGTACAAAGTAAGAACCAGGTCCTATGTTGGTTCTGATCTGAACTTCCTTGAGGTCAAGGAGAAGAAGAACACCGGAAGGACAATCAAGCACAGGCTTCAGACTGAGGGACTCATTAATAATCTCGGGTCAGATCTCCAGGAGTTCTTCAGTTCATGCCTCCCGTATGACTACTCAAAGTTCAAGCCGGTTCTCATAAACGAGTATAAACGCATCACTCTCGTATCAACCACGAGCCCCGAACGTATAACTCTGGATGTAGATCTTTCGTATCATTCCGGATCGGAAGACCTTGCCCTTCCCGAGATTGTGATCGCTGAACTTAAGCGGAGCAGTGAGCATTCTGAATCACCAGCATTTGACTATCTGAGTCGCATGAGGGTGAAACCAAAGGGATTCTCAAAGTATTGTATAGGGATCTCTCTCCTGTATGGCAACCTGATCAAACATAACAACTTCAACATGACACTTCGATTGCTCCAGAAGATGATGCATGGAGGGCCGATCAGATGGTAATGTCAGATTATGCCTTATTTATATCCGGAATGGTGGTTAACCTCATCTTCTCCCTGATCGTTGTCAGAGGGATCTATTATCCTCACCGCCGGACTCAGGACTATGTCTTCACGTTCATGGCCTTCTCGGTAGTGGTGTACCTGATAATGGGTCTCTTCACCTCTGTCGAGTTATCGATTGGAGCCGGGTTCGGTCTATTCGCACTCTTCTCTGTGCTACGGTACCGGACCGACACCGTTCCGATAAGGGAGATGACCTACCTCTTTGTTATCATCGCCCTACCAATCCTGAACTCGATCCTCTTTGGCAGTGGTCAGTATGTCAATCTGGTCCTCTCAAACCTGATGGTCATCCTGGTCCTCTGGGTTCTGGAGAATAAGTGGGGATTCAGATATGAACAGCGAAAACTGGTCAGGTACGAACGGATTGATCTTGTCCGTGCAGATCGGCGTGATGAACTTATCACAGATCTCAGGAACAGAACAGGTCTCCCGGTCACGATGGTTGAGGTTGTTGAGATGGATTACCTGAAGGACTCAGCCGATCTCATGATCTCGTACGATGAAGATGCTCCATTCGTTCCAAAAGAGTCTTCCGAGGCTCTTACTATACAGAACAGTTCTGATCAACAACCGGTCTCTGTAGGTATTACAGGCCAGTAACTCTTTTTTGAGGAACGCCATGTTTTTGCGAAACCATTCTCATAGTGTAACGGCTGGACAACTGATTCATACCTGTACTGTCCGGGGTAGATCTCTGAGTTCCTCGGTACTGTCTCATTCTTCTGGTCCTCTCTTTAGGAATACTCTGTACAGCAGAAGCAGACCGGCTCCCTTCAACAGTTTCGGAGGTCCAGAAGTTCTCTATCGACTCTCAAATTGATGCAACCGGACTCCTTGATGACTCTACCTGGATGAATTGGCTTACTGTGAAAAACGGTTCGACAATAGATACGACCCTCGGAAAAGGCGAAATCTTCTCGTCTGTCGTGTACAGTGAATCTCTCCTTTCAAATGGAGGATTATTCAGCGGAATTAAAAATACCGGGTTTGACTCATCCAACAAACAGGATTCATCATTCAATCTGGAATCAGAAAAGGTTCTGACATATGCCGGGTCAGATGGTTCACATCTGGTCGGATCTGACTATCTGCTCCTTGATGTAAATGGAAATTATACCAGTAACAAGACAGATTCTGTGGCGTGTGTGTTCGGTGTTAATGATTATCTGATCCATAATCCGGCATTCTCCAATTATGTTGAGGCTCAAGGTTCATTGATAAACTTCAACAGTGGGAAAGTTTCTACAGAAGGACAGGTCCGTGCAGTTGGATCACAGATAAGCACCTCGGCAGGTCTCTCTTATCAGATCGCAGTCAGTCCTGATACCTCAACTGGAGAGGAATATGCAGAAGGGATTGTCAAAACAAGTTTCGCAGGCAGCATCAACGAGGCACGTGACAAGAAAACGTCCTCATCATCAAAGAGTAAAAGTACAAACCCCTATGCAAACGACTGGAAAAAGACTGCAGCAACAAACTCATGGAAGGATGTGACAGAAGTGGTAGGAAATATTTCCACGATGCAGAAGGCATTCGGTTATAAGTCGGGGCTCAAAATCTAACCCTCACTTTCATGCACCCATGATCTTTTTTCATCCTTTTTTTCCGGCTTTGGAAGACAGGGTATTTCAGGTCTCACTCCCACTGAGTGAAGATACTGAGGGACTCCATGGATACAAGTATCAAGACAATAAAAGCCCGGGAGATCATTGATTCCCGTGGTAATCCCACGGTTGAGGTTGATGTAACACTTTCAAGCGGGATTATGGCCCGTGCAGCCTGCCCATCTGGTGCTTCCACTGGTATCCATGAGGCAGTGGAACGCCGGGACGGGGGAGCAAGGTTCTCCGGAAAAGGTGTACTCGGGGCGGTGACCTCTGTCAACAACGAGATCGCAAAGGCTCTTTCAGGCATGAATGCAGTTGATCAGAAGGCGATAGATGAGAAGATGATTGCCCTCGATGGTACCGAAAACAAAGGAAAACTCGGTGCAAATGCAATCCTCACCGTCTCGATGGCTGTTGCCCGTGCACATGCAGCAGCAGGTGGAATTCCGCTCTTCCGCTCCCTGGCATCAGGTCCGTACTCACTTCCGGTTCCATGCATGAACATCATGAATGGAGGTGCCCATGCAAACTGGCAGGGCTCTGATTTCCAGGAATACATGATTGCTCCTGTGGGAGCTCCAGACTTTCCGCATGCAATGCAGTGGGGCTGCGAAGTTTATCAGTCACTGAAATCAGTACTCAAGAAGAAAGGACTTTCAACGGGTGTCGGTGACGAGGGAGGGTTTGCTCCACAGGTTCCCTCAAACAGTGAACCAGTTTCTTTAATCATGACTGCGATCGAAGAGGCTGGGTATGCTCCGGGTAAGGATATCTGTGTTGTTCTTGATCCTGCCTCAAGTGAATTCTTCAAGGATGGTGTTTACACCCTGAAGACAGAAAAACGATCCCTCTCATCTGGTGAGATGGCTGATTATTATCGCGACCTGACCACTACTTTTCCGATCATCTCAATAGAAGACGGTCTTGCCGAAGATGACTGGGCAGGATGGACAGAACTGACAAAGGCAATTGGATCGAAAGTCCAGCTCGTCGGAGACGACCTCTTTGTTACAAATACTACACGCATCAGCCGGGGTATCAAAGAAAAGGCTGCTAATGCAGTTCTTATCAAACTTAATCAGATCGGAACTGGACTGAGACGATAGATGCAGTCAGGATGGCACAGAAGGAAGGATGGGGAGCTATGATCTCACACCGGAGTGGTGAGACCTGCGACTCGTTTATTGCTGATCTCTCAGTTGCCCTTGCCACCGGACAGATCAAGACCGGAGCCCCCTGCAGGGGAGAGCGTGTTGAGAAGTATAATCAGCTGCTCCGCATCGGTGAGGTACTTGGATCATCTGCATCATATGCAGGGAGATCCGCGTTTAAGACCTCATCATGAGGTTCTCTCAACAACCATTTTTTTAGTTAATTTCTATCCGGTCGCCGGTTGCCATGTACACGATCATCTCAGCGATGTTGCATGCCTGATCACCACACCGTTCGAGATACCGGTCGATAATCACATATCTCGTCAGTACCGGGACAGCATCCTTCTCTTCCTGCATCCTGCTGATGAACCCGGTCAGAACATCGCAGTAGAGTGTGTCAACTTCCTCATCCCGGTCACGCATCGTGACGATCTTTGTGATATTCCGGTCTTCATACGCACTCAAGGCGTCCTCGATCATCGTAATGACAAGTCTGCCCATTGATATCAGGGCTTCACAGTCCTTCAGGCTGCAGCACTTTGTAAGGATAGCAGTTGTTTCTGCGATATCGTATCCCATTCTGCCGATACGCTCAAAGTTGTATATGATCCTGATAGAGGCAACGCATTCACGCATGTCCTTGGCTACCGGTTGGTAAAGAGCGAGGTACTGAAAGAGAGAGTCTTCCAGAGGAACAAACATTGATTTCAGTTCATTCTTGAGTCGGGAGATCTCCATCGCCTGCTCCGTGTTTCCAGACTCAAATGCATCAATGCTCTCTTTCAGCATTCCAAGTGCAAATTTTCCAAATGATACCACTGACTGGTGGAGTTGCTCAAGTTCTGCCTGGCTTTTTTCTGTCATGTTCTCCTCACCCGAATCTTCCGGTAATGTAATTTTCTGTCAGTTCCTTCTTTGGATTCTCAAAAATCTGCCTCGTATCTCCAAATTCAATCAGATCACCTAAGTACATGAAAGCGGTGAAATCAGAGACACGTGCAGCCTGTGACATGCTGTGGGTGACAATCACGACACAGTATTCTTTCTTGAGTTCTTCGATCAGATCTTCTATCTTCGCGGTTGCGATCGGATCAAGAGCACTGCAAGGCTCGTCCATGAGAATAATCTCCGGGTTTACTGCAAGGGTTCTTGCGATACAGAGACGCTGCTGCTGTCCTCCAGAGAGTCCAAGTGCCGAGTCATTCAGCCTGGTCTTAACCTCTTCCCAGAGAGCAGCTTTTTTCAGGCTTGACTCAACGATCTTGTCAAGTTCTTTTCTGTCCCTGGTTCCATGAATTCTCGGTCCGTATGCAATATTTTCATAGATGGACTTGGGGAATGGATTGGGTTTCTGAAAGACCATCCCGATCTGCATCCTGATGTCTACAGCATCAGCACCGGATCCATAGATGTCTTTATCGTGAAATGTGATCGAACCCTCTATCCTGCAGCCTGATACGAGGTCATTCATCCTGTTAAAGCATCTGATTAGGGTTGATTTTCCACACCCGGACGGGCCAATAAGCGACGTGACCTTCCGGTGGGCAATAGGCAAAGAGATATTTCTCAGAGCATGGGTCTCCCCATACCAGAGATTGAGATTTTTGACATTGATGATTGTATCTTCGTTCATGTTTACCACCGGACTTTCCGGTCAAAATGATTTCTGATCACGATTGCGACTCCGTATATTGCAATAACAAGGACAAGAAGGACCACCGCTGTTGCATACTGGTTATTTCGTGCACCAGGAACTGTTGTGGCCAGGACAAAGAGGTGA
>QKDV01000115.1 GCA_003251955.1 Methanospirillum hungatei | reverse complement strand
CCCGCCTTCTCTGATGGTATCAGGCGCTGCACAACCACTGCGATATTTACGGTATGATGATCAAAGCCCTGCTTTGCCCGGTAGTATATTGCCCGTGCCCCATAGAGGGATGCCCAGCAGACCTGAACACCTTTGAGCAGGTTCTCGATCCCCTTGATATTGAGGATTGTCTCCTGCTGCCCGGCAAAACTTGCATCAGGCAGGTCTTCTGCAGTTGCGCTTGACCGTGCAGCAACGATGCTCCCCCCGCGTGACATCTTCTCATATGCCCTGGCGATGGCATCCTTAAGATTCGCAGGCATCGGTGAGTCATAGACAAGTTTTTTTGCCTTTTCAGCAGCCTCTTCAAGCAGATCGTTATTATCAACATCCAGATCTTCAAGAAGCGCATAGAGTTTATCTTCAAGATTGGTCTCAACCAGGAACCGGCGGAATGCCTGGCTGGTTACCACAAACGCGGGAGGAACCGGAAGACCGATTGATGCCATCTCACCAAGGGATGCACCTTTACCTCCTACTGAAGGAATATCCTCCTTACGTATCTCTTCAAGCCACAGAATATCAGGAATACCTGTCATGCACGCACCAAAATTAATCTCTATACTATTCCACTATAGTGCGGTAAAAGTGTTGCCTGATCCACTGGGATAAAATCCTGTCAAAAAAGTGTGTGATGCTGATGACACCGATACCTATTTATGCGAATTGTGCTAATCTAGTGAGGCAATATCCCGCCTTAACTCAGACTGGTAGAGTGCGCGGCTGTAGTTTGGATTGCCGCTTGAGGTAACTGCGCAGCTACCGCGATGTCCCCGGTTCAAATCCGGGAGGCGGGATCCTTGTAATGCCCAGATAGTGTAGTGGCCTATCATGTCGGCCTGTCACGCCGACGACTCGGATTCGAATTCCGATCTGGGCGTCTTTCTTTTTGAATACCAGCATCTTATTAACCCGCTCTGGAAAAACTATACTCAGCATTTATTCCGGGGTTCAGACCTATGATAAAATACGGGACACTATCTTTCGTTCTCATTCTGCTGATCCTTGCAGGCTGTATGGTTTCTGCAGACCGGCTTCCGAATGTGAGCAAAACAACAAATATGCAGGTTCCGGCAACCACGAACCTTCAACTGGTGGGTATGATGGACTCACAGACCCAGGTACAGATTAATACCCGGAATTATAACGGGACCGATGCAGAAAGTCAGGGCTTTCTATCTCCGGGAGCTCTTGAGTCAAATCTGCTCTATAGGAATGACATGATGACCAACGGAGGGTACCTTGCCCTTGCGAAAGATCAGACCTTTGATGAGGGGAACCAGAATAAGAGAGGTTACAACGTTGATTCCGCAATCGTCTCAACATATGCAACCGATCCAGACAAAGGGTCACGGATGACTACCTCCGAGCAGCTCACTCTTACAACCACAGGAAACTGGACTCCATTAAACCAGTCAATTCATAATGCCCTGGTCTCCTCGATTGTTAACCGGTACATCGGCGGGTTCAACAGCAACTATGATGCAAGTTCAGATGTAAGTCTGACCACCGGCCAGCTGGCAACGATTGCACAGGGCAGATCCACAGCTTATGATGACACAGTACCTGCAGGTATGAGATACACGCTTGGAATTCATCCTGATATGTCTACTGGCCTGCCATATGCACAAGGTAGTGCAGCCACCAACTTTGTGATTACAAATGAAGAAGGGTACGAGAATACATCGAACCTCTCATCGACCAAGACCTTTGCAGACTCGACCAAGGTAAGTGGTCTGATCTTCAAGTTTGGAAAGGACTTCAGTGTTGAGTCAGGTTTAGAGGTAGGTGCCTCGTAACCCTCCTCTTTTCTGCATTCTGAACAAACTATTTGGACTCATCCCCCGAAATTAATTCAGAAAGATGAAAGCCGAGTTTTTTGACAGGTATGGTATGTGGCTTCTTATGATCCCACTTCTGTCTGCCTGTGTGTCATGCTCCCAGGGGGTATCAGTGATAACCCCTCCGTTTGACACCTCGGTCATTGCTTCATCATCTGTTGCAAATATGCAGAATGTTGCGTATGAATCACATCTGGGGTCAACAGTGGTCGGAGAGGATGAAACTGTTCCTGCTGATGTCAAGTATTCAGTCAGTATAACCGGTGCAAACCGGACTGATGGTCAGGGTGCTGAAGGAATTGCAAAAACTAAGTTTGTTGTATCAGTGCTCGAAGGCCGTGGTACTGAACTGAATGTATCATCTGAGCATGTGTGGCGGGATGAGACCGATGTGGCAGGTACAATTAAGAATCTTATGAAGAATTTCGAGTATAAATCTGGTATCCGGATATAGGGGAAAATAAAATGGCAAAAATCTGGATTGTTACTCTGTTGGTGATCATGATGGCAGTTCCCGGCACAGTTCTGGCATATGAGTTCAAGGCAAGTGAACTCGGATATCCTGACGGGTTTATCTGTCATCCTGATTGGCAGTACTTCAGTGCCAGTGAGATGGCTGCAAGTTTCACCGCCGATCGTGTCATAGGTGATGCCCCGTTCACTGTTCAGTTCTTTGATACCTCGTATGGTGATCCTGAATTCTGGTCTTGGGACTTTGGTGATGGGAACTCTTCAGGTGGGCAGAACCCTGTTCATACCTACCTGTTACCTGGATCGTATGATGTCGGGCTCAAAATTGGTAAGAGATACAACTACGAGACCTCTCTGGCGACTTACAATAACACCAGCCTTGGGCAGTTTACCGACATGAGCTGGACAAGCACAGCCAGGGAACTGAATTACATCAATGTCTCGCCCGAAGGTTCGGGAACGGATCAGCCGATTCCCCTGGATTTTTATCCAGAACCAAAGAAAGGAGTTGTTCTCCCATCTGGGCAGACCGGAGTTGTTGGAAGTTCACAATATGATGCAGCAACTATCACAATCACTCCAAGCACCCAGAAAGGATATACTGACACCCTGAATATCAACGGGGCTTATAAACTCACAAAGTATACTCCCTATAATAATGCTTATTAACTTTTTTTACTGAACAGGTGATCCTATATCTTCTGAACGATTGAACAATACTGACTCGGAGCAGTGTCAGAACGTTATCACTCCATTCCTTCCCGGAATATCTGTACTTATAATCCTGCTCTTTCTGCTGACTACAGGTTGCATCACTGATAAGCCTGTGAATATTACTTCTGTTCAGGATAGTCTTAGCACTGAAGGAGAAGATGCTTCAGTATCAGGTGATGATTCTAAAGCCATCTCCCTGATTGATGCAGCCCTCAGTCTGAACAGCACTAACCCTGATCTCTGGGTACGATCTGGTGATCTCCTGACAAAGGCTGGAGAGCCGAAAGAGGCTCTGTCTGCCTACGAGCAGGCACTTGCTTTGGATCCTGTCAACTCTTCGGCAAGGACGAGCCATGGTCAGATCCTGATAAAAACTGGAGATCCTGTAAACGGCAGTGCAGAACTTAAGGAGGTCATCAGGGATGATCCTGGATATATTCCTGCGTATATGGGACTGGCAGATTATTACACCGATAATAAGCAGTACATCGATGCCCTTGATCTGTACAACAACATAACAAATCTCTCCCCCAATAGTTCCCGTGCCTGGGTTCGCAAGGCTGGACTCTACATGAATATCAGTAGGTACAACGATGCAGCAAAAGCATACGATCGTGCCCTCATTGAAAACAGGAGTGATGCAGACTCCTGGCGTGAACTCGGCGATCTGCTCAGGTTATCGAAACGATATTCAGAAGCGGCGGTAGCGTATGGTCAATTGAATAGTTTGAGACCAGGTAATCTTTCAAACCAGAAGATAGAAGCTGATCTGTTGGCAAAAGGTCTCAAACTTGAGAAGGCCCTGGCTGCATACAACACACTCTACGAGCAGAACCCTGACGATATGGATATCCTGTTGGCATACGGTAGAATTCTGAATTCTGTTGGTGAGTATACTCTGTCACTCAATGTATCCCAGGAGGCAATCAGACTTGATAATAACTCGGCAGACGCTTGGTCAAATATCGGGTTTTCTTACGCAAATCAGCAGAAGTTTAATGAGTCCCTCTCAGCGTTCAACCGTTCACTAGTACTCAATCCGACAAACGATGCTACCCACTCAAACATCGGGTTCCTGCTGCTACAGGAGAAGTTCTATGATCAGGCACTTGCCGAGTTTGAGAATGCCACCCGTATGAACCCAGAAGATGCCTCCTCCTGGACCTATATGGCAAAGACCA
Organism: Methanospirillum hungatei; assembly: GCA_003251955.1. GTDB lineage: Archaea > Halobacteriota > Methanomicrobia > Methanomicrobiales > Methanospirillaceae > Methanospirillum > Methanospirillum hungatei_A. The sequence continues at coordinate 4,764 of QKDV01000115.1, read as the reverse complement.
AGAAAGAACTGGGTGATTTTAAAGGAGCAGCAGAAGCAGGGAAGAAGGCAACAGAACTGGATCCAACCTCAGCCGATGCCTGGTACATTCTCGGTGATGCATCGTTCTGGAGCAAGGATTATGATACTGCTGAGTCAGCATTCAGAAAAACACTCGAGATATATCCGTCATATAATGCTGCATGGCAGGGTTTCATCGAAACGCTACGAAAAGTAAACCGGGCTGATGAGTCTCTCCATTTTTATGATGACTTACTGGCTGAAGATCCAAACAGCACCCTTGCCTGGACGAACCTCGGATATGCTGCTGACAGGGCACAAAAATTTGACATTTCTGAACAGGCATACCGGAGGTTAGCAGAGATCAATCCGAACATGACCGATGCCTGGATCGGTCTCGGTTATGCATACTTCCAACAGGGCTATCCCCTGGGTTCAATCCCTGCATACTCTCAGGCAATCAACCTGAGCCCGAACCTCACTATTGCCTATGTAAACCGAGGGGCTGCGTACCAGATGGTTGACCAGGATGAGAAGGCGAAGGCAGACTTCAATAAGTCCCTGGAACTTGATCCCGAGAATCATGATGCCATGTATGGCATGGGTCGGATATTATACAAAGAAGGGAAGATCACTGAGGCTTTCCCATATTTCAAGAAGATTAATGAGGAACTCTACATCTCACGGATTTATGACAACCTCTACCAGGGATACAAACGCTTCTCAAATAACTATCATTACTGGCGATACACATACCAGTGGACATAACCCTTTCAATCCCTGTTATGTGTTTTTTACCCTGGCTTTCACCAGTGGTGTTGGTATCCTTCAGCCTGAAGAAGAGAACCATCAATGAGAATCTCCTGCTTCTCTGTCACCCCCCCAATTATCGCTGATGATGTGGGAAGATTTCCTTCTTTCCCGGAGGGTATTGTAAACAGCAGTTCAAAATCTCCCCCACCAAAAAGGGCCATCTTAAGAGCTTCTTCTGGTGGATAATCTGCAAGAGAGGGTATTGCAGATCCGGTTATTTCACAGCCTGTCCCTGATGACTTCATCAGATCATGGATCGAGATTGCCAGACCATCGCTGATGTCCATCATCGATGTCGCACCGGCCAGCCGAATGGCAATCCCCTCTCTTACGCGTGGTTCAGGTTCGCAGAGATCTTTCCAGTACTTCCTATCACCCTGCAGACCTGCGATCGCTCGTCCATGGATCCCTGTAACCCCGATTAGGTCACCAGGATTAGCACCTGATCTCCTGACTGGTTTTCCGTCATCGACCTCGCCGATTCCGGTTGATACAAGAGTAAGTTCCGTGTGAGCGTCGAGATCTCCACCCACGTACCTGACATTATATTTTTGGCAACATGCCTGGGCTCCTTGTACGATGTCTCCAAGCCTGTCTTCACGGTCAAGGCCGATAGCAAGGGTGAGATACCGTGGGTCAGCACCCATTGATGAAAGATCGCTGATGGTAACCGCCATTGCCATCCATCCGATCTGCCAGTCTGTCATTCCTACTGGGAAATCTGTTGTTTCATGGAGCATATCAGTAGAAACTACCATAATCCCCTTTAATTGTGGCAAAATTGCACAGTCATCATTGCAGACCTCCTCGCCTAGTACCGGGCAGATCACTGAAAGCAGCTCACGATCATCCATCTCGTCTCACCTGTTTCTCCCGCTGCGCCTGGTATTCTTTGAAGATTCCATTAAGCATCTCTTCACTCTGCTTCCTTCTGAACTCTTCAAGACCATCCTGCCAGATACTCATTGCCTCATCAAACAGGTCAGGATCGCAGGATCCATAATCACCTTTAATGCTCACAGGTACCGATGCCCCGGGAAGAATGGGGAGTTCCTCTGAATATGAGAGTTCAATCAACTCCTCAGGGGCCATACTGGCAGATCGATCCCCGATGATGATTGCACCTATCCCTGCCTGGCCCAGGTCATGTAGGGTATTTTTCCCCCAGACTCCCGGAGTTCTAACATGCAGTACATCCCCACTTTTTAGGCCAATCCGCTCGTTTACGGTTCTGACACTCTCACGCGAGAGATCGGCGATTACCTTGACAATCTGAAGATCTGCATCAGAATCTCGGGTCTCAACTTCTTTCATCCTTTTGAGCCGTTTATGGAGTTTTTTGTTATTTTTCTCCTCAAACCTGATTCGCTTTTTCAGGTTCTCGATGATTAGGTCCCTTCTGGCAATTTCAGGATTGACATTTATCTGGCGGGTTCTCGCAGACTTCAGGTTTTTATTCTCGCCTTTTAGTCTCCTGTTCTCTTCTTTGAGTGAATCGATATCCTTCTGTAGATCACTGACAAGAGCCCTGAGATCCTTGACCTGTCCGTCCAGAACCCTGACTCTCTCGTCTGATGAGTCCAGAGTAACATCTGGCTTTTTTACCTCGATCGCACGTGTTGGTCCACGGAGGGCCTGGAGGATCTGTTCCAGGGACTGGCCCCTGATAATCCCGGCCCTAATCTCGTCCATGTCCACACCAGGAGGAACACGTTTGAAGATGTTTGTGAACTTGTGCCTCCAGAATCGTGAAGCCTCTATTGCTGCAGTCAGGGCATCTCGTTCATGGTCATTAGCATATCCAAATTTACCGGCAAGTTCGTACTTTGTTTCAACGCTGATGTCCTGTCTGGGTATGTATGGTACAGCCTGGAAAGCCCTTCGAATCTTCTCAACAGAAAAGGGCATTGGAGATACGTCTGTAGCAATGATGATCGGTTTTCCAATCTCATAGAGAAACTCGATCACATCACTCATGTTCATCTGTCGTGAACTGTGAACTTTCATTAGTTCACCGTTCAGGTCAAGAGCAGCAATTCCCACCGTCGTACCAGGGTCTATCCCTACAATCAGATAACGGGGCCTGGTGGTAAGTGGTCTGAACTGGATACGCTCAAGCCTTTTTCCAGATATTCTGACCTGAACATCCCCTCCTTTTGATGTGGGAATCCTGACTTCCTCGCGTTTCTCCCGAACGTGAAAGACTACTCGTGAGACACCACCGAATGCCTTGAACTCTTTCTTCCAGAAGTTGAGCCCTTCACTCTGCAGTTCATGCTCGATATCCCTGGCATAAGTGAGTACATTCCCGTGGATCTTCCTGGCATACCGGTTCTGACTCCATCCCCCCTTTCCAGGTGACCGGTTCCGCGAAACCACAATCTCGGTCTCATTTTCAAATGCGATCACCTCAACGCCTGCTCCCTGCGAAGCGACCAGGGCTATCGCCCGTGCTTCTGCATACGGATCAAACCGGTTAAAGGTGATGTTGAACCGTGCTGCAACCTGAATAAGGCCTGTCTGTCTCTCTCCCCCTGTTACCGATACGAATCTGGTCTGCGGTGGGAGTTGCTCGATGAACCGGTAAACATCCTGTGTGTGCGGTGCAACCTCCTGAATGCTGTCCACCGCGAGAATATCTGGCCTGTTCCTGTGAACGAGCCGCATAAGCCTGAAAAGAGAGACACTCTCCTCGCTGGTCACCTTTCCGTCAATGACCGTGACAAGAGCGTACTTGGGTGCTATTGTTCTGGACCGGGTTGATCCCCTGATGATGTCGATCCCGAAGACCTTCACCCGATCACACTGCCTCTGAGTTCGTCTGGATTGGTCTTCATCTGGTATTTTCTCTGGAAAAACTGGCAGATAGTTCTAATGTCATGATCCAGAATCTCTTGTGCATTGATATGATCAGGAGCCACCCATTGTGGCCAGTCGATGATCACCGGGTGCTGCCCATCGGTCATTATATTGTACTCTGAGAGATCTCCGTGTACAAAACCAAGCCTGTATGCCTCGGTGATAGCAACGATAATCTCATTAAAGAATTCTTCGGGATCTGCCAGAGTCACTGCATTCAGGTTTGCACCTGCGATGTGTGACATTACCACAATATTACGGTTCATAAGAATTGGGATCGGTACTGAAACTGTCTTGTATAGGTTTGTAAGAGCAATATACTCCTGCTCAGCTGAGTAATGTGATGCAAATATCCACGGACAATGCCCCTTGTCAGGAAGGAACCCCCGGGAACGTTGAACTGCTTTGAATGATCGTTGTCCTACCCTGTGAAACTTGAGGATCACCGGACCTGTTCCCATTGCTTCATACACAAGCGACTCTTTACCCTCTCCAACAAGGGTCCCGAGGGCAGATATTGTTCCTTTCTGTACAAGATGACTAACTGCAAGGGTGTCGTATCCGTTGTATAATAAACAGTACCCCGGGTATGGGATCTGGCTGAACTTGATCATTCCCTTATCCGCAAGTCTCCTGACCCGAAAGTTTACCTCACTTGCAGAAAGTTTAGAATTTTTTATGAGTTCTTCAACCGGTACCCAGTCGTACCTGTTCATGAGGTACTCAAGAGACTGAAGAACCCTGATATCGTACTTATGAAGAGACCTGACATCATCAGCCGAGAGATGCATTATCTTATGGGTTTATGGCAGAGAATAGTTAAGACTGATTGGGAATTTTATGCAGTGTGACCGGTGCAGGATGCCTGCTGTCTATTATCAGCGCTACTCTGGCCGGCACTTATGCGCAGATCATCTCTCCACAGATATTGAGGCAAGGGCAAAGCGGGTGATCAGGCAGAATCACTGGCTGAACAGGGGAGAACAGATCGGTGTATTTACCGGAATGAAAAGTAGTGCCCCCCTCATCGTATTTCTAGAAAATCTTCTAAAAAAGCGCTCTGATATCTGCATTATCAGGCTCGCCCTTCCCG
>QKDV01000239.1 GCA_003251955.1 Methanospirillum hungatei | reverse complement strand
GGATGACTACAGGACACTTCGGAATATGTCAGGTGATCCAACCCTGGGTCTCTCTTCAACCGCTGCACAGAGTGTCTCTATCATGTGCAAGCAGTGTGTCCCCCAGAAATCCGGATATTATTAAGAGTGACTGACTCATCACAGGAACAGAAATCATCTATAGGTTCATTCAACAACAATATCATACACGACATGGGATCTGCCAGGGGCATAGGATCTTACAAACCGCTTTTCCATGGATCTGATTGGAATCCTACTTAATATCGGGGTATCATTTTCTTCATCTGCTACCAGGGCATAGAAGTGGATCATACCCCCCGGTTTGCAGAGAAGAGATGCTGCAGGAAGAAACATCTCCGCCATCAACGGCAGGTTCATGATCACACGGTCAAACCTTCTGCCATACACTTCAGGAAGACTTGCAGCATCAGCAAGAACAGGGATGACATTTGACACCCGGTTACGGGCAATGTTTTCGATAAGAAGGGAGACAGCTTCAGGGTTGAGATCACATGCCCAGACGATGGAAGCTTTTTCGGCAAGGATGACTGCAAACGGGCCGACACCAGCAAACATGTCAAGCACCTCTTCTCCATCATTCATCATTGCTGCAATCCTCTGTCGCTCTGATGCGAGCCGTGCAGAGAAGTATGCCTTCTCAAGATCTATCCTGAAAGTTCTTCCATACTCAGTATGGATTGTGGCTGTTGTTTCTTCACCTGCGAGAATTCTGAAGCGTTTGGTTCTGAAGTCACCTTCAACAGCACTTTCGGCAAACAAAGCAGTATGAACAGAGGGGCGATCAACAAGAATAGCTGCTGCGCCAACAGTATCGTCTTCAGCAAGAATCGCAATCCCCCCGACCAATTCGTGCCTTGGAAGAGGGACACGTTGATGAAGTTCTTCAAACTCGGCGAGCATCGCTCCCTCACACTCGCTGATAACCGGAAAGAGAAGTTCATCGCCATCAGGCCTGATCTTGAGACTCTTATCAAGAATACCATCATCAAGTAGAGCCCTTCTCACCGCTTCAGCTCCCTGACGGTTAACCCGCAGACACCATTGCTGCTTCCCCATTCATCAGCTGTTATTGCACTTCGGGTACAAACAGGTATGCATGGACGATTACCTCCGCAGGATCCGGGACGGGTCTCTCAAACTCTATGCACTTGAGAAGGAACTCCCGCCTGGTGAGGCGGTTGCTGTTAGACGACGGTTCGTTGAAGAGGAGACCGGCATTTCACTCCCAAAAATTGGAGAATATTCAATTGAACCTGATGCAGTGGTGAAACGGAACTGCGAGAATATGATAGGCACCATTCAGGTCCCGGTGGGTGTCGCCGGGCCTGTTCACATATCAGGGGAGTTTGCAAACGGCACATATTTTCTTCCACTTGCAACAACAGAGGGTGCTCTCATCGCTTCAGTGAACAGGGGATGCGGACTTATTAAGGCTGCTGGTGGCGCGGAGGTAAGGATCCTCTCTGACGGTATGACCCGTGCCCCTGTCTTTGCGACCGACAGCGTGTCTCACGCACGCATGGTAGTGGATTTCGTGAAGAGTCATGAGGATGAGATCAGGAAGGCTGCACAGGAAACCACCCGGCATGGAAAACTGACAGATATCCAGGTCACTACAGCAGGGACTTCGGTATTTGTCAGACTCTGTTTCACTACCGGGGATGCCATGGGGATGAACATGGTCACCATCGCCAGCGAGAAAGCGGCTGAGGTGATCAGTCAGGAGACAGGAGCCCGGCTTGTTGCCCTTTCCGGAAACTTCTGTTCAGACAAAAAACCGGCAGCAGTAAATGTTGTACTTGGCAGGGGGAAGACTGTCTCTGCCGGGGTTAAACTCACCGACGATCAGATCCAAACAATACTCAAGACCAACGCCGCATCTCTGCTCGAAGTGAATACACGCAAGAACCTGGTCGGTTCAGCCAGAGCAGGATCACTCGGGTTCAACGCACATGCTGCCAATATCATCGCAGCCATGTTCATCGCCTGCGGGCAGGATCCAGCCCATGTCGTTGAAGGGTCACTTTGTATCACAACTATCGATCAGGCACCTGACGGGGTGTATGTCTCGGTCACACTTCCTGCTCTTCCCGTAGGGACTGTGGGGGGAGGAACAGGAGTTGCAACCCAGGCAGAATGCCTTAAACTTCTCGGTGTCTCGGGAGGTGGCGATCCACCGGGTTCACACGCAAAGAAACTTGCAGAGATCATCGCAGTGGGAGTGCTGGCCGGAGAACTCTCTCTCCTTGGAGCACAGGCGGCACAGCATCTTGCAAGAGCACATAAGGAACTGGGAAGATAACCCTCAGTAACTTATTCTGGTATTGCTCTCAACACTCTCCTGATGAAGAGCAGACAGACCGTGGGTCATCAGATATTGAATATCACACCAATCATCTCTCTTCTTTTTATCATGCTGACATTTGCACCGGCATTTGCAGATGATATCCCGGGAGTTATCGGCCAGTACGATGACTGGGAGTTTGAGAATACCCCGACTGTGGGGATGGGTATCTTTCCGGTCGTCACCCTTGAACCGAAAGAGGAGTCATCCCTTTCCACCGGACCGATAGCAGGAGCCACTACATCAAGGATTTGGGTAACCATATCCCCATTCATCTCAACGCTGAGCGGGAAGGATACCAACCTGATCGCCGGGTACATGAGTGGTGCGCGGGCCGGTGCTACCCTCACGATAACTGGAAAGGGACCAAATGATTCTGAATTCACCGAACTTGCCACTATCACACCAGATGAGAATGGGTTATTTATCTGGCCGGTCCCAACAGAAAACGAGGGTCTTGCTCTTTTCAGAATTACAGCAAAAACAGGAACAGATCAGGCAATCTCCAATGCCATCAGATTTACGTCATCAACCGATACAGAACCAGTAATTAAGCCTGTTGTCAATCCGAAGATCACACCGGTACAGACAATCATTCCCATGGTCACCCGTGATCCTTCAGAACCTGGACCGACTACTCTTACGATCTCTGCAAGCACCACCACACCGAAAGTAGGTGATGAAGTTGTGATATCAGGCAGACTTACCGATATTGATGGAAAGGGAATAAGTGGGGCAACAGTGACCATCGATGAGACCGGATACCCGGGAGCATCCTCAAGTGAACCCTTTGACACTACCCAGACAGGATCCGACGGGCGATTCAGGTTCACACTCTCGGTAAAGTTCGCTAATATGGTAGGACTTGTCGCCAATTATGCAGGTGATGACAAGTACCGGGAATCGGAGAGCAACACTCTTACCTTTATGTCATATCCACAGTGAGGCTCATCCATTTACCCGCCTAATATTTTTTACATGAGGAACATCTCAACGTTCTCCTCCGGGGTCCACAATGGGCACCATTGAGGTTTCTAATAACATTGCAGACCCTGGCAATGACCTCTCACCTCCTGATGTTCCTGAAATGACACAACTGGAACTTTCAATGTATTCTATCAGATATTATCGGAGTTAAGGAATTCATGCAACAATATTTCAGACACATTTTTCATGTGGGGATTCTTGTCCTCCTCATCATAATCGGGCCGGTTGCGGCTCTGAATCCTGATGATATGGATCCCTCAGTAAAACCTGGTGATGATCTCTTCACATACGCAAACGGGAACTGGATGGAACGCAATCCCGTTCCAGCAGACCTGAGTTATTATAGTGCTGTCACTGAAGTGCAACAGTCGGTTGACGAACGAGTCAGGGCCATAATAGAAGATGCGGCAGAAAATCCTGGAACAAACGGATATGAAAAGCCACTTGTAGGTACATTCTATAATACCGCATTGGATCAGGATCTCGCTGACCGCGTTGGGATGGAACCACTCCGTCCTGAACTGAACAAGATAGAGGAAGCTACAACTAGAGAAGAAGATATCAGAAACGTGACAACATACCTGATGAATTTTGGGATTGCTCCGTTCTTCTCATTTTATGCAGACGAAGATCCTGGCAACAGTAGCATGTTGATTGCAACAATAGAACAGAGTGGAACATCCCTACCTGACCGTGAGTACTATTTCAGGGATGATGCAGAGAGTGAACGGGTCAGGGATGAATTAAAGGGTCATATCTCACGAATGTTCGTACTCAATAATGAATCCCCTGAACAGGCTGATATTGATGCTGCTACAGTGATGCGGATAGAAACCCGGCTTGCAAATGCTTCAGCTCCGTCTCACGGGTACGGAAAGCCGGATCGCCGGTACTTCCCATGCCCGGTTCGTCGCCTGAATGAGGTTACTGACGGGATAGACTGGGACGGTCTTCTCACCGCGGTGAACAGAACAGATCTCTCGGTCATTGATATGTACCAGCCTCTGTATGTCCGTGAGGTAGGAGATGTTCTCAAGGAAGAACCTGTCGAAGACCTCAAGAAGTTTCTGACCTTCAAGGTGCTACAGTTTGCAGCCCCTTACAGCAGCCAGGCTTTTGAACAGGAGAACTTCAACTTTAACAACAGAGTGCTTTCAGGTCAGGAGGAGATGGAACCAAGATGGAAGCGGGTGATTGGCACCATGGATGCCCTGATGGGCGGGGTCATTGGCAAACTCTATGTAAAGGAATATTTTACTCCTGAAGAGAAGGACCACGTAAAAGAGATTGTTGAGAACCTCAAGTCTACCCTGAGAACCAGACTTTCAAACCTGACATGGATGGACCCAGAAACACGGGAGAACGCTACCGAGAAACTCGATACCATGGGGATACAAATTGGGTACCCGGACCAGTTCGGTGATTACCGGAATCTTGAGGTTGGAAACAGTTCATACCTTGACAACGTCCTCAATATCACCTGTTACTACTATAGGGCAAGCCTGCAGATTGCTGACACCCCATCAAACCCTGATACCTGGTATCTCTCATCACATTCAGTGAATGCATACTACGATACAACAAGAAATAAGATCGTCCTTCCCGCAGGGGTCCTCCAGCCACCCTTTTATGATCCATCGGTGGACGACGACGACGCCGAGCATTACGGGGCCATCGGATCAATTATTGGGCATGAACTGACACATGGCTTTGATTCTCCACTGAGAAAGTTCGTAAAAGACGGAAATGAGACTCTCCTCTGGAATGAGAATGATACTACACGGTATATGGATGCAACAGCACCGCTGGTGGCACAATTCGATCAAATGGAGACGTTGCCCGGCTTGTACCTGAATGGAACCCGGACACTGGCAGAGAACGCTGCTGACCTCGGCGGGATGGTGATTGCCTGGAATGCATGGCAGAATACCAGGGCAGCAAATGCATCTGCAGAGATACTAGAAATAAATTCAACAGATATTGCAGAGAATGATCAAACCTCTTCTACATTTACTGATGAACAGCGGTTTTTCCTGGCTTATGCCCAGGCCTGGAGGGGAACCATCAGGGATGAAGAACTTCGTAATATGGTCCTGATTGAAGAGCACCCATGGAATCAGTACAGGGTAAATGCAATCCCCTTTAATCTTGATGAGTTCTACTCCGCGTTCCCTCAGGTCAGTCCGGAAGATAAGTTGTATCGGAACGAGACCGCAAGGGCCAGGGTCTGGTAACTCCCCTTTTTTGGGAAGGATGGATGAAATCAGTTACTTGGAAAACTATTCATATCATCCACATTATTCAGAGGCCTTAGATTTCTGAATTTTCCTGAGTGTTATCTTCATCGTCGAAGAGAAAGAGTTCATCGATAGTGGTTCCAAGTGCCTGTGAGATTTGTCGGGCAAGTCGGAGTGATGGGTTGTACTTGCCTTTCTCTAGAAAAACAATGGTCTCCCTCCTCACACCGACCCGGCCAGCGAGATCTGCCTGAGTATATCCAAAACGGGCACGAAACTCTTTCATCCGGGTATACATAACCACTCCTTAGTAAACATCGCCTTTCATGTTGAAGTACCACTGGAATATCATGGCACTTACCGGCATCATAATGATTAGAAGCAGGCAGATTGTAGTGCCATCAATCATAACAACATGTAACCCGGCAAGCCATCCGATACAGACAATGGTCAGAAAGGTCAGATACCATGAATAGGAGATGCCATATGTTCCTATTCGCAGACTACGTTCATCTTGTATCCCAATATCTTCTGGCCTCTCCTTCATTCTGACACCAAGAGTGATGATGATCAGGCCTGCAGAAATCAGGCCAGTAATCACAATGGGATTAATTGTACCGATTCCAGGCGGATTATTCATAAAATTGGAGATGAGACCAAAAACCACCAAAAGTAAACCGATTCCCACTACTCCGTACTGTATGACCTTGCTTTTTCCGGCCTTAAGGGCATATATGACGAGTGTTATCGCGGAGATAAATCCAAGCCAGAGAGAGAGATCACCGGCATTATCTTTGCCAGTAAGGCTTGCCAGAGTATAGGTTATGATTACTGCCGCCACAAGAAGCCCAATGGTGGCTATAAATCGACGTTGAATTTGTGGAGAGGGAGAAGTGTTAGAAATTTCTCGCATAATGTTATTTTGATCCAACACGAGTTATATTTTTCTCACATCCCCATTGATCTTTCTGGAAAAAATGAAACCAACTATACCAGCCCATTTACCAAAAGAACGTTTATAAACAATTAGAGAACTTTCCATTTGAGCAGAACAAATAATCCTACTGCTGACAGACTAAGGGCCGTTCCCATGACAAAGAGGAATGCGTGTGACGTCTCCTGAAAGGGGAGAGGCACATTCATACCATAGATACTTGCAATCATCGTGGGGAGGGCTATGAGTATTGTCACACTGGTGAGCAGTTTCATCACCACGTTGACATTGTTGTTGATGATCGAGGCGAATGTACCGGTCATCCCGGTTAGGATGGAAGTATAGATATTGGCCATCTCTAACGCCTGTTTGTTTTCGATCACCATCTCTTCGTAGAGATCATGCTCCTCATCTGTCATGTCAAGCACGCTTTGGTATGAGAACTTTTCAACCATCAACGAGTTTGACCGAAGTGACGTCGTGAAGTAAACCAGACTCTTCTGGAGGTTAAAAAGCCCAAGGAGTTGATCATTTGTGGTTGAGCGGTGAAGGTTACGCTCAATAACCCCAGTCATACGGTTGATCTCCTTGAGATACCGCAGAAATCGGAGTGCGGTACGATAACAGAGCTGGAGAACAAACCTGGTCCGCTGACTGGTATCATGGTTTCTCACCCACCCGGATAGAAACTCTTCCATGACATCGACTTCAGTGAGGGTGACGGTTATAATGAGTTCCTGGGTAAGAATAATTCCAATTGGCAAGGTTATGTATGGGATTGCCGCCTCTTCGGGTTCCCTCCGTGCCGACCTTATAAGGATCAGGGTGTTTCCCTCATCGACCTCAAAACGGGCACGTTCATCAACATCAAGTGGATCAGTAAGGAAGTCGATGGGCATACCAAACTGGCCGACCAGGTAAGCTATCTCTTTCTCAGTAGGATTGACAACCTTTACCCAGCATCCCGGCCTGAAGTCCTCTATCTCGGTGAGGCCATCGCTTGTGGTGATATACTGGGTGATCATAAAAATGCCTGTACTGAGATCTCCGGGATGTGGTTAATAGTCATCCCATGGCGTCTCACTCGCAGTTCTGACGTGAAATATTAATGCGACTTTATATCACTGCATATCAGATACAAATCCAAATCTCCCTAAATAGAGGGGCAGGGTAATTTTCGCAATAGGTTCATGTACCTTGAAGATAAACAGTAACGCATTCGATGGTGGGATGTACGAAGGAGCGTGGGCTGTCCGAGGTTATCGGATTCCTAATGATAGTTTCCCTGCTGACGATACTTTTCTCAATGTACCTGATCTATGTTGTTCCCATCCAAGGCCGGGATGCTGAGATATCTCATATGAAATATATAACCCAGGAGTTCATCGGGCTGAAAGCAGACATCGATGGGTTGATCATAAATAATAAAATAAACCTCCCAATCGCCAGATCATTTGAATTAGGTACACTTTCTTCGGTTGGCTCCGGCGCATTGAGCATTCTCCCGGTAAGTTCATTTATCGAAGCTTCAGGAACCCTGATGGTGAATGAGCAGAATGATTATCTCAATATCATGATAAATGGAAGCATGGTAAATTTGTCGGGTTTGCCACCTGTTGTATCCCCACCAATATCAAATCCGATATTGGAACTTACCTGCAATTCATCTGATATGTGCCCCTCTACTCCAATTAATTTTACAATATCTGACAGATTCTATAACATCACAACACAGGAACGATACTCAATAAACAACACAACTGTTGACATCGTAATTACCTATCCAAATAAAACCACATATTTTACTGGAAATGCATCACTGACCATTCCAGGTTATCAATCAAGTTATGATCTTATACTCCAGACCTTCTCTAATACTGCAGAAAAGCCCTTAATTGCCCAAAAAACCCTGGTTGAAAACCTCACATTTCCATGTAATCTAACATACAATATTTTGAAAGATAATGCATTATTTCCTAACAATTCAACAGATTATTATCTAATTAACCCTAGCGAAGCTACACCTGTTGATCTGTACACTCCTCATACCATCACAACTAAAGTTGCTGAGTATCCTCCACGAATTGGTTCACTCCAGTATGAATCAAATAACCGTTACTGGGTGAATCAAAATCTCCTGTATGAGATGGGAGGTTTGTTTTTAAGTCAACCTGTAGATGGAGGATCGTCAGTGACGCTCATCCCATCAATTGCATTGACACCAATCCAGAATATTAGCCAGGATCCTGACCCTGAATATTACCTAAAAGTCAGTATTAATAATATCAGGATAATTGACACCGAAGATATCAGTGGTTCGGTGAGTGCTCAAGTTTTCACCAAAGTTGATAAAATCAATCAAAACCTTATAAACGGTACAGATATAACATCAAATTTTGGAACACCTGCTAGTTCATCTGCACTATGGAAGATGCGGGAGGGTGATGAACCAAATGCACGAGCAGTCTGGCTTCAGTTTTTATCAGATGATGACAGGATAAATAGTTCATACTATTTTGACTCGGCAAAGACTGCTGATTCAGATCAGATGAATGTCACGATACAATTATGGAAAAGAGCATTTGATCAGATAAAAACAATCACTAATAAAACTCTATCAAGCAGTGTGGAGAATCAGGAGAATAAGGATTTTACGGGATGGCTCTACATCTTCAGAATGTCAAAAAATACGAACAACGCTCTTCCTTATTCAGCAAATATTGTAATAGGGGAAAATGCAAAAAACAGAATATCTGGTGACTGTCCTGCAATAATAACTGATGCAACTCAATCCTCAATCTGTGAGAATACAGTCAAAAATTACCTGGATAATCCTGGAGGTTCTGAATTTATTCTCGATTATAGAGACTCAGAAGTTTCACTTGTAATGCAGAGCGGAGCTCTCTAATGAGGAAAGAGAGAGGTTCTGCGGAGATTGTTGGAGTAATTCTGTTAATTGGAGTTATAATCACAGTATTTGGAGTATTTGCTGCATTGTACATCCCATCCATGAAACCGGATGCAATACCTCAGGTAAAATTAAATATTGCTTGTGGAAACAGCGAGATTTCCGATGAAGATATTACAGATTATCCCTGCATGAGAGGTGCATTTGGATGTCATGCCTTTGATAATCATTCCTGTGAAGAAGACTGTAGGTATAGAGATTATTCAAGTAATCCACAATATAATTCAGAAAATCCGGACATTGAAGTGCTCAGGTGCCTTGAGAACTGTGAAAAATCAACCTGTTCTGATCTCTCTAATTGCAAAATATTATATATTTGCCATAACGGGGGAGATTCATTGAAGATATCAGACCTGAAAATTACTATCAACGGAATATCAGTTTCTAACACCGATTCAACTTCCTGGAGGTTAAAGCAGGGGGATTCAATTTATCCATATCCAGATTCATCTGAAAAAACATTCAGAAATGGTGATCTATTACTTATTCCAAACCCATATTACTCAACATCAGTAAAAACAATCCATATTATTTACACACTTCCTTCAGGTAGTGATATAACCCTGGTTATGAACCAATATAGTGTTAGGGATACAACCTCATAGAGTTAAATGTCAATTCAGGCTAAAATCGCAAGTTTTTTAGACATCCTATAATATTTATTTAACAAAAATTGTTAATATCAAATTGAGAATTCTCTGATTATCCTGCTTATTTTATAATTCAATCAATTTTCCTGCAAACATATAAGTCCTGAAAAGGCAACTTGACTGATTGTCCAAAGGGGTTTGAACATGAGGAAGGACTATGCCGTATCAGAAGTAATTGGGGCAGTCGTTTTGATCGGTTTGGTTATGGGGGGAATTGCAATTATTGGAGTGATATTGATGTCCACTCCTCCACCAGAAAAGACCCCTAAGGCATCAATTAGTTCGTATTGTGTGATGTGTGACCTTGAAGGTACGTATGAAATCATTATGTACCATGGAGGGGGTGAGACACTGGATCGCAATCGTACCGATTTTTATCTACAGACAGATGACGGGAAGCAGGAGCAGATATCCCCCTGGTGGGTATATGACGGTACTCCTGAAGACTGTATGTACTCTGATATCGGTGATAGTAGTTTGTCTGGAAGAGAGACATGGACAACATCTGATTACTGGAAGAGTGGTCAGACACTTCGATTCAGATTTGTTACCGATTCAAAACCTGCCAGTATGGATGTAAGGTACTTTCCATACAAATCTCCAATGACATCTGCAAAATTTAAAGACGATATTAGGGACAGTACCTGTGTCAAGGATAATAATCCTGATGAATGCAACGATCCAACAGGTGAACTCATACCGAAACTAAAAAGTGTTTCCTGCCCTGCCGGATGCAGTGGAGAGTGTGAGGCGATCTTTACCTATAACCTGACATCAGGGAGTTATTCTATCCCGGTACATCAAAGCGGTAAACCATGGAATTATTTCCAGGGTTCAGATACCACTGGAACACTTGAGGATTTTTCCTCATCAGAATCAGAGATTGATACAGTCAAGGTTAACTTTTCAAAATCAGTGGTATGGTGGCTCGGAAGATCTAAAAGTGAAAAAGCATCATGTGGGTAGAGTCAATGAAAGATGAAAAGGCAATATCAGAAATAATTGGAGCTATTTTACTAGTTGCTATTGTGATCGCAGGTATTGGGATCGTTGCGGTTTTTATGACCTCAACTCCTCCACCTAAAGCGAATCAAAAGGCAGTTCTGAGTTCATCATGTATTGATTGTTCCGGAGATTCATTTGTGATTGTAGTCAGGCATGATGGAGGGGAAACCATCGATCCCAGAACCCTTAAGTATTTCTTGAGGACTGAGTTCGCAAATGGGACACCTTTTGAACATATTCAGGTTTATGGCACCAAATTTTATCAGGCTGAAGAATTTGCACCTTATTCAAGAGAGGACATCTGCAGCCTGCCACCTTCAAGTATTGCGTATGATGATGCTACGAGTATGAAGAACGGAGATGTTGTCGTAATTTATTACAAAATGAAAGAGACATGAAAAAAGGTGATTAGATTGAAGAACTATTTCAGGAGAGAACACACGATCGTTGTGATCATAATGCTTGCACTTCTCTTTTCATATACAGGGATTGCATGTGCAGTAGAGTACAACAACACAGGAGAGGGAAAACCACGAGGAATGGACATCTATATAGGGGATATTCCATACAGTTCATCTCTTGGTGGAAACGACCAGACCAGTACTCAAAAAGGTGTGGGAGATTTCAAAGTCATCGTTGATGACAACAATCCGATTAAATCAGACCCATCCTGGTTTACGGACCTTGGTGTACCTGAAACATCAACACCGACAGAGACGCCTACTCCCACTCCAACACCCACTCCAACTCCGACAGCGACAGCAGTCATACCGATTGATAACGGAGGAATTGGTGCTCAACTCTGCGTATTAGACAATACAAGTGATGTAATTGTTGAATTTGCATTCGCAGACGCATGGTACAAAAACGTGTTTGCATTATCCAGTCCAAGCAGTGTCTCAATGGGCTGGTCACAGGGTTCAGGGACAAGTAGGACAGGCTCTGATTTTGGAGATACATGGAACCTTGGTAAGTTCGATACTGGACAGGAACTTATCTTTTCAGATACTGCAAATGGAGTGACGTATTACACCGGTCCCGCCTCAAGAAATCCGGATAAGATTATTCATGGAGCTATAAGTCTGAAGAATTCCACAGGGACATATCAAAAATACCTGGTGACCTTTGAGGACGCTAGTGGTGGTGGAGACAAAGACTATAATGACATGGAGTTTTATGTGAGTGGAAATGTATCCACTGCATGTACTTCAACAACAGATGATTCCTCAAGTGATAGCGGTGGATCTGCAGTCATTCCGGTTTATGTTGAGAACTCAGTCTGTAAATGTTCATCAAAATACAATAGCAACGGTAAAACAACGTGTGTAGCCCAATTTACATACACAAATTCAGCAGGTCAGACATTTACCATACCGGTTCATGAAAGCAGCCTTCCATGGAATGAATTTACAGGTTCAGGAATGGTTGAACAATACCGGTGCCAACCTACAAAATTCTATGTCAACGCTTCAACTAATTCTCCATTCTGGACCAATCGATTCTGGAATAATATCAAGTGGAAATTAGGAAATGATCAGAGTATCCTCGTAAAATGTGATAAAGATACACCGGCATGTGCAGATAGTGATTCAGTATGCACTGATTGCAAATCACATGATGGAACCCGCTGATTGCAAATTTCTGTGGAAATCTCTCACAGATAATCTCTTTTTCTGCGATTCTTTAATTCGATAAGTTACATAAGATAAATCAGATTTGGATATCATTTAAGGAAGGAAACAATTATCAATGAAAAGACTAAACTAACAGTACTAGGCTCACTCATGGCAATTCAGGTCCTGTATGTAGACGATGAGATCCCTCACCTGATGCTGGCACAAGAATACCTCGGTCACTCTGGGAAGGTTGAGTTGACCTGTGTCAGTTCAGGACGTGAAGCAATAGAAGCTCTCTCCAAAAACTCATACCAGGTCATCGTTTCTGATTACCAGATGCAGGATATGGACGGGGTTGCTCTCCTAAAATATATAAGAAAGAATTACGGGAACATACCATTTCTCCTCTTTACCGGGAAAGGAAAGGAAGAGGTCGTTATTGAGGCACTCAATCACGGGGCTGATTACTATATCAGAAAAGGAAGCGATCCCTTCGAACAGTTTGCAATTCTTGAGCAGCGAATCATTCAGGTTGCAGATAGAAAAGATGTACAGGAAGAACTGGCTGCAAGGGAGAAACTCTACCATTCAGTCCGGTCAGTCCAGAGTGAATTAATCGTTGATTTTTTGCCGGATCTCACGATAATCCGTTCAAACGAGCCATTCTCCATTCTCAATGGCGGAGCACCAACTGATATGATTGGCAGAAAATTTCTGTCAGATCTCTCACCTGAAGATCAGGATGAACTCATTGGGGCGATTCAACTCCTCACTCCAGACTCGGCAGAGGTGGATCTCCAGCAGACACTTGCATCACCAGAGGGAGAAGACCTGACCTTTTCATGGCATATTGAGGGTGTCTTCTCATCAGAAGATCACCTCGTGAGTTGTAAGGCAACCGGCCATGATATCAGCCAGGAGAGCGAGGCACGGGCAGATGTCAAAGAGTATGAAGAGCGTTATCAGGAAAAGGCAACGGATCTTCCAAAAGACATGGGCGACTTTGACGAGAATGTCCCACTCAATTTTATCATCGAGAATACCCGCCCAGCAGGTACATGGACACTACCTGAATTGATGAAGAGTGCCCGCTCCTCAAAGATGCATGGCATAGCCTCGGCAACTGGCCAGGATGGTCATCGGGCGTTTCTGATATTCCTGAATGGAGAACCGGACGGGGGGATCTACATTGACCGCTCGGGTGTATTGTACGGGGATAAAAGCACCCTCTTTCTCAAGGACAGCCATCAGTTTACTTTTTACCCGACTGCTCCGGAGATCGCCACTAGGTTTATCACCGGCTGCCGTATATATGATAAAAGCCACATCCGGGCTCCAAATACCTATGCAATTCCGGAGATCCCCTCTGTCAAAAAGGGGATCGGCAATATCACCCTTGATCTCCGGAGAGATGGAAGATCAATACCGGGTATTCGGATTACCATAAAGAGTGGTGGAAAGATCGT
>QKDV01000044.1 GCA_003251955.1 Methanospirillum hungatei | reverse complement strand
AAGACATGCTGCTCCCTGGTACGGAATTGAAGAGATTCCAGGTACGCCGAGTTCCTGAAGTCTGCGAGGGCTAATGGTCCCGATGACCAGATCAAAAAATTCACCATTAATCTCCCATCCAGAGCCTGACGAGACACTCACCTGAGCCAAGGATGTTGCAGGAACTTCAGTACGGATTGCACACCCCTTATCACGGGCAACACCTGAAAGCCGATCGATCAATACAGAAAAACCGCCTTTAATGTACCCAAGACGCTCTCCAGCCACTCCGCGATCTGATCTGATAGCCACACGACTAATCAGCCAGGCGGCAGATACGAGATCAGCATTCTCACCAAACTTCGATTTAAGAAGCGGTTCGAAGAATGAATGATATATCTTCTCACCAAGTTTGGAAATGATAAAATCGTGTGCTGTGATATCATCTAGAGGAGCCATATCCATACGCGATGCCTGTTTAGTAAACAGAGCAAGTTTTGCCTTGTCTATTAAACTCAAATACGGATAGCGAAGAATCTCAAATGGAGTGGTCATAGGGTGGATAGCCCCATCAGTAAACGAACCAGTGGACCCGGATAACCAGATAATCTCGCTTGTTAGCCCAAGTTCATCAAGTAAAGTCATCAGGGCTGTATCACCAGAGAAGAAGTGATGATAGAACCGTTCAATTGAATAACGCTCATTTCGATATGAAGAGAGCAGACCACCAAGTTCTCGTTCCTGCTCAAAAATGACCACATCATGGGCATCAGCGAGTGAATATCCGGCGACAAGGCCCGCAAGTCCTCCACCAATGATGCCGATCCTCATCTGAAATCTCCGCTCATTCTTCCTTAGTTAATCCCTTCGCGCTTATTGAAGAAGCTTTTTGAGTATATACACGTAAAATGTACGCAATATCAAGGTTCCTAATTATCTCAGGGCAACTGGTGTAACCACAATGAAAGTATTCTTTATCGGATTCGGTCAGGCAGGAGGCAAAATCGTTGACAAGTTCATCGAGTTTGACCAAAGAGCCGCGGGAGGAAGCTTCCGGGCTATTGCAGTCAATACCGCTCGTACTGACCTCATGGGACTTCAGAACCTCGAGTTTGAAGATCGGGTTCTAATCGGTCAGACGACAGTAAAAGGGCATGGAGTAGGAACAGACAACGACACCGGTGCCCAGATTACCTTCGATGAGATCGATATCATAATGAACGCTATCGATCGGAAAGGGATCGGGGAGACTGAAGCGTTCATTATTGTTGCAGGACTTGGAGGAGGTACCGGTTCCGGTGGTGCACCCGTTCTTGCCAGGCATCTTAAAAAGATCTATACTGAGCCGGTGTATGTCCTAGCAATACTTCCTGCCCCAGAAGAAGGAAGACTGTATTCATACAATGCAGCACGAAGTCTTGCCACTCTCGTAAAGGAAGCAGACAACGTCATCCTCTTTGATAACAGTGCGTGGAAAAATGAAGGCGAAAGTATCAAGGGTGCTTTTGACAGGCTGAATGAGGAGGTCGTTCGCAGATTCGGGCTTCTCTTCAGAGCAGGAGAGGTTGGATCGCTCGGTCATGTCGGTGAGATGGTTGTTGATTCTAGTGAGATCATCAACACACTCAAAGGAGGAGGCATAAGTTCGGTCGGGTATGCTATCAGTGAGGTGGGAGTTCAATCCGTTGAACCAGAGGTAGGACTACTTGGACGCGTTTTACGCAGAAACCAGGTAGAGGAGCGACGTCCTGAAGACAAACTTATGGGTGAGGACAGAACTTCGCGCGTCCTGTCTCTGGTACGGAGAGCAATGCTTGGACGGCTGACTCTTCCCTGTGAATACTCTACGGCAAGTCGTGCCCTGGTACTTGTGGCCGGACCACCTGATGAACTGGACCGGAAAGGTATCGAGAAAGCAAAGAGCTGGGTTGAAGAGAACATAGCTGGTGTTGAGGTGAGAGGTGGAGACTTCCCCGCTCAAAGTAGATTTGTTGCAGCGGTTGTTCTTCTTGCATCTATTGCCGATGCACCGCGGGTCACTAATCTCCTCGAAATTGCCAAGGAGACCAAGGCAACATCAGAACGGATTGCTGAAGAGAATAAAATAAAACTCGATGAGAGTATAGAACCGTTGTTTGAATGAGATACACATGAAGACTGGAACATTCATTATTTCAGTGCTGGTACTTCTAGGACTAGCAATTTCGCCGGTATTGGCAGGGGTTGATGTGGGATATGTCAATGTAAAACCTGCCGGGGATCTCGAATCAGGTAAGACAAATGTAACTGTTGATTTCCAGATTGACTTCATTTCAACTGCAGGAGAGACATTTCCCAGTGACGAAAATATTCTGCTCTCTACCCAGTTGGATAACCCTGTCTGGACCTATGTTATAGTACTTGATGGTGTAGAGAACCCAAGACCGGCATCTAGTAAAAGTCAGTTATCCCTCACCGGATGGGAACTTTCATACAAAGATAAAGATGAACAGGTGAAGGTCACTCTCAAAGGAAACGCTCCTAAGGTCAACACATCCAAGCAGATAGAAATTCTGAGTGTCAGCACTACCGGTGCTAACAGCAAAGTAAAAGAGCAGATTAAGAATGTCTCCGCTTTCGTTACAAATCCAGGTGAGTTAACCGGAGACATTAGTTCAGTGCAAACAAAAGTTAAGGCACTCCAGAATGATATTGCAAAATATAAGGCTGATGGGATTGACACATCTAAAGCTGATCAAAAAGTAAAAGATGCAAATGCAGCCCTACAATCAGCAGCAAAAGAAACCTTTGCCAATGCAAAGATTTACATGGATAATGCCGGGACATACGTTCAGGATGGTTATACATACCTTGACATGGGTATCGCCCAGAAGACCATAGCCGATGCCAAGGAAGCAATTGACCGGACAGATGAGTGGATCACATACTTCAAGACAGATAAAGAGATGGAGACAGATCCACGTCTGGCACCAATAATTACAAAGCGCGAATTTGCTGCCGAATATGCAACCAATGCCCAGGAACTCTTTGACGACGGGAAATATTCAGATGCTAAACAAAAAGCAGAGGATGCATACAACAAAGCCACTGACGTTTTCAATGATACCCAGAATCTCAACGATGAGATCAACCAGACACCAGCAAGTTCAGGTCCTGACATAGGCACTACCGTTGCATCCATTCTTCCAACCATCATCATCGTTATCATCATAATTGCAATCATTGCCGGAGCTGTGTTCTTTATTAAGAATCGTGGAGGAGGTAAAGGTGGAAGCGGGAAAGGCGGCGGAGGATCCTTTGGATGGAAGAAACGGTCTTCTCCAAAAGCAAAGAAGTCTCATCAGTATGATGAACTCTTCTAATTATTTTTAAGTCTGAATATCAAAGATTTCTTCTTTTATCCGATATCTGAACCATATCTCTAAATGGTTATCTGGTTCATTCAATGGTTTTTTTTATCAGTCTCCAAACCTATTATCAAATAATGGATATGACACAGATACCTGGTCAATTTAAATAAATATCACATTTTGTAATGATAGAGGTCTTTGCTTCAGAAAGTATCCAAACGATAAAGAAAAATAGTTTGTTTTTGATTACTGTCCAACACTGGAGCCAGACTTTTCTTTTACAAAGACATCAAGATTGATACTCCCAGTTTTGCCATCCCTTAAAAGATAGTACTCCGGGACCCTGTTCTTGTTATCGTACCAGGAAAACCAATAGCTTAGTTTGTATTGTCTCTTTTCATACCCTGGCAATTCATTGTAACTTTCTGTGTCATGGGTAATCACAAGATCGGGATGCCGTGATTCAAATACAGAAGGTTCAACCTTATGCCCATAGAAGGATATTTTATCCCATTTGTCTCCGCGATAATACCAGGGAAGAGGCCAGTATGATTCAGTGGCAACCACAACGGAGTTTGAATCATCAATTAGTTTCATCACCTGTCTCATGTCCTCACTGTTCTGGACCTGTACGATAGGTTCATTGATGTCAGAGGGGGTGTAACAGACATGAACCATCATAATAAACAGGAGGATACAGGCGACACCTACTGCGATTAACTTGACCCGTGACTGAATGTTATAGGCCGCAACCAGAATCATCGGAAAGAGCTGGTGAATAATAAGCCAGGGAACTTTCTCACCAACATAACCATAAAAAATCATAGAAAGAACGGTCCAATAAAGGGCAAGAAGAAAAATAAACCGGGACCGATCTTCAATACCAGTATAGGGTCTAAAAAAACCACCTCTTTCCTTCAACTGATTTATGTACGAAGTGATACCGTTTTTTACTTCTAAAAATCCCTTCTCACGGATTCCGTACTGCCATGCAGCCACTACGGCAAGTAAGGCAATGGGCACTTCATACAGTCCCAGAATAAAGAGATACCAGTACGGACCTCCACAGAGTCGGCACTGTCCGTGAATGCCCATCCAGTGTTCAATTGCCTTGAATGGAGCTTGAAAAAACATTTCTGGATGAGTAAAGAAGGTGGTATAACATGTGGCTCCAATTGCCACCATGATCAGGAGTCCTGATCCAAGATCCCTCCTCCAGGTATGTGGCAGTGTTATTCTCCCGTTAAGGAGCATAAATAGGAAGAATGAACCAAATATCAGGAGGGTAAAAGGCATATCTTCCTTTAAGCAGAGACCACAGGCTGTGCATACTGCAGCGCCGGCTGCATACTGCCACTTTCCTTTATCAAAGTACATGAGAAGAAGGACAAGCAATGCCACTGTAAAGAAGAGCTGAAAGATATCATGCCTTAGGAAGCGGGAGAAGTATACCATACAGGGGGATATTGCAAAGAACAAAGCACCGACAAGGGCATGATTGCATTTTATCCATCCCTCCCGGTATAATATCCAAAAGAGAGGAATGATTGCCGCTCCAAACAATCCGGGAAGGAACCTGACAATCATGTCAGAATCCTTAAACAACAGAAACGCTGCTCCAGTTAGATAATAAAGGAGCGGCCCATGATACATCGGATCATATAGATACGTTCCTTTCGTGATCAGATCATATGTAAACCAGGCATGGATCGCCTCATCATGATGAAGTAGTTTTATTTCGGGAAGAATAATTCGGACCATAAGCCCGAGAAGGAAGATGAGAACAAATATCCTGAATGGTGTAAGTGGAAGACGATCTTTCAGACTGAATGTACACATGTATATCTGATCATTCTAGGCTGGAATAAAAAAAACATCTGATGATTTTATGAGATTGAAACTAAAAAGAAGATGATGATTGTCGATTTTTTGAGAATACGTCAAAATAGATGCTTAATTAGTTTCCATCGCGCATGAAGAACCAATGTTTGAACCACGTATCAATCATCTCATCATGATGGAAGTGTTTTAGATCAGGTAAGATGTTATTTAAGGAGAAGAACTACTAAAAAACGAGAAAAATGATCCGCCCTGCGGAGGTGCGGTTATTGATATTGGAAATTACGTGCTCGAGCACGTTATGTACCAAGAAATCTCAGCTCTCGAGAACAATCTCGATGCCAATATCTTTTGGTACCTGGGTGCGCATCAGCTGTCGCAATGCACGCTCATCTGCATCGATATCGATGAGACGCTTGTGTACACGCATCTGCCAGCGGTCCCATGTTGCGGTACCTTCGCCGTCCGGGCTCTTCCGGATTGGAACAACGAGTTTTCTGGTAGGGAGCGGGATTGGTCCTGCAAGGTTGACGCCAGTGCGCTCTGCGATCTCACGAATCTTATCGCAAACCTCTTCGACTTTCTGATAATCTGTTCCGGTGAGCCGGATACGGGCTTTCTGCATGATTAAAACACACCCAAAAAATAAAGGGATTAGCGGAATTGCTTCTTGACTACGTCAATGCACATTCCGGCTGCGATGGTCTGACCCATATCACGGATTGCAAAGCGACCGAGCTGTGGGAATTCCTTTGCGTTTTCAACGCAGAAGGGTTTGGTTGGTTTGCACTTGATGACTGCTGCATCTCCTGCCTTCAGGAAGGTCGGGTTCTCTTCAGAGGTCTGACCAGTCCGTGGGTCGAGCTTCTTGACAAGCTCAATGAAGGTGCATGCTACCTGTGCAGTGTGGCAGTGGAAAACCGGAGTGTACCCTGCAGTGATTGCACTTGGGTGCTGAAGAACGACGATCTGTGCAGAGAACTCTTCTGCAACTGCCGGTGGAACATCAGCTGCACCACAGACATCACCACGGCGGACATCATCCTTACCGATACCACGGACGTTGAACCCGATGTTGTCTCCGGGGAGTGCCTGTGGCTGTTCTTCGTGGTGCATCTCGATTGACTTGCATTCTCCACCCTTGTTTGCCGGCATGAAGACGACATTCATACCCTTCTTGAGGATACCGGTCTCAACACGTCCGACTGGGACGGTTCCAATACCGGAGATTGAGTATGCATCCTGAATTGGAATACGAAGTGGCTTATCGGTTGGTTTCTCCGGGACTTCGAGTTCATCGAGGAGTGCAAAGAGTGTCTTTCCTTTGTACCAGGGCATCTTGTCGCTGATCTTGGTGATGTTGTCACCTTCGAATGCACTGATTGGGATGAACTTGACTGAGTCAGGGTTGGTTCCGACCATTTTGAGGAGGTTACCTACATCGGCCTTGACCTGGGTGAACCGTGCCTCATCGTAGTTGGATGCATCCATCTTGTTGACACCGATGATGAGCTGCTTGATACCAAGGGTCTTTGCAAGGAAAACGTGCTCCTTGGTCTGTTCCATTACACCATCAGGTGCTGCAACGATGATGATTGCTGCATCAGCCTGTGATGCACCGGTGATCATGTTCTTGACGAAGTCACGGTGTCCTGGACAGTCCACAACGGTGAAGTAGTACTTGTCAGTGTCGAACCTCTTGTGAGCGATATCGATGGTAATACCACGTTCACGCTCTTCCTTGAGGTTGTCCATAACCCATGCAAATGCAAAGGAACCCTTACCCTTTGACTCTGCTTCTTTCTTGTACTGCTCAATAATGTGTGCAGGAACAGCTCCTGCTTCGTACATAAGACGTCCGACGGTAGTAGACTTGCCGTGGTCAATGTGGCCGATGACCGCGAGGTTAATATGTGGTTTCTCAGCTGCCATAGTATAGTATCCTCCAATACCTCCGCAAATATCAGATCTGCCTAACACAGTCCATTTATGCGAGTATTACATATTTGATAGAAGTTCTTTTTAATAGTTTTCATACCCATCCATTCCCCGTCTCGGACACCAAATAGGATTTGGAGCCCGGTGAACGAACTGATAAATACTGATCCTGAGGATAGATATCCAATATCATGAAATCTCTTCCAATACTCCGAGATTTATCCAGCGATAAAGTTCAGGTTGAATGCGCTTCAGGTAAACTCGCTGTGCATACCAGATGCGGACTGTGCATTCATTGTAAAGGGGTCAAAGTAGGAGCGCGGATTATGCCCTCTCCATACGATCTAATTGCAGGACAGATCCGAACGGGTGCGATGCCTCCCGAGGCGCTGATGGAAGCAGCAATGCAATTCAATACCCTCATCAGGGATGGTTCGGAGATCGCATGCGATGATGATGCCAACGCCGGATACACACCGCGGTTCAGATCAAAATAAGATCAAAGCAACAAATCAACAAGAGACGGTACAGGTAGTGCTGTAGTACAAGCGAGAACAACCAGAACACTTGCACGGGTGATCTCTCCGGCTGCACCCGTGACATCCCCATTCACTCCTCCAAAAAGCCGGGTTGCAAGAGTGATGAGTATAACGGGCACTACAACCATTACAGCAAAAATAAAACTCATTGAAATAAGGGGAACGGGGAATAGCAGAAGGGGGAGTAGAAGAACAGTTGATGGTATGACAAACCATGGAGAGGCGTACTGATGAAGCATGGCATGAAGTCCCTCATGAAACGGCCTGCCAAAGATGGTCATGATAGCCATAGCATACTTTCCTGCAACCTCTGCAAGAAAAATCGCAATAAAAGCCTGATATACTGAAGCAAGGGATCCCCATGCAAGCAGGGTAACCATTAGCCCAAGAGCTATCCCCCCAGTGCCGATCGTTCGGTCAGTAAGTGCACGGATCCTTATCTCACGACTCCCATGCGCCATCAGCCCATCACCGAGATCAAGGAGACCGTCCAGATGATTACAGCCGGTGATTAAGAAAACTATAGCAAGTCCAAGACCAGCTGCCACAAGCGGGGGAGCATGAATAAGAAAGAGAGCCACACCTGCGATCCCACCGGTGACGTATCCAGCTAGCGGATAGATCCAGACATTCCGTGAGAATGCTTCAAAGGGAGCCATTCTACCAAGAGGAAGAATGGTTGTAAACTGAAGCAGGGCGATGAGCGGGTGCAGGGGATTCATAACTAATGTACCTCTACTGGCAGGAATAGAAGTACTTCTTGTATCGTGTCTCACCATCGGTCACATTAAGCAGGCAGATTCATGCTATAATGATTCCAACCCGTGAGTATGACCCTCCTCTCCAGATCTCACACCCACATACCCAAATCCCCCCTTTTCTGTGGTGTTCTTGCAAATACGCTCCTCTCTACAGTACCAGGCCTTTCAGGTGCGGGCCCGGATCCACAAGGATCACTTATGGTACCTAACCTGGATGCCGAACTTATCATTCAAGGAAAGATCACCAGTTGTGATGCTACTCCAAACACAGGAACTGGTTGCCCGACCCCTGCCTCCATCACCAGATCAATGGCAGAACTGGCAGGTTTCCCCGTTCTGTTCATCAATGCCGGCCTTGTTCATCAACCAAATGTTCCATGCCTTGACTTCTACTCACCACCTGGAAAAGATCCACGGACAGAGGCGGCAGTGCCTGATGCACAGCAATTGTATCTTAAGGGACAGTGGGCAGGGACCTTCTTTTCAAAAACTCATGATACCTTGGTGATCGGAGAATGTGTCCCAGGAGGGACCACGACAGCACTCTGTATCCTTCGTGCGTACGGGTATCAGGCACATGTAAGCAGCGCTGCAGTAATGAGTCCGAAGAAGCTCAAAGAAGAGATCGTAATTGCCGTCCTTGATAGAATAAAATCTACAGGAGTAGAAAGCCCACTCGAACTTTTAAAAGAGGCGGGTGATCCGATGATGGCAGTAGTAGTTGGGATTGCCAGCACATATTCGGGAAAACTTTTCCTTGCAGGAGGAACCCAGATGCTGGCAGTAGCGTCCATAATAAAGGCATTAGGCATACAGATTCCTGAAGTTGTCACAACAGTCTATGTCCATGACGATAAAGATGCAAACTGTGCTGATATTGCCGCACAGGTTGGAGCCCCTCTCACCATTGTTGATCCTGATTTCGGAGAAATCGGCCATTCTG
>QKDV01000027.1 GCA_003251955.1 Methanospirillum hungatei | reverse complement strand
ATCAGGAGTTTAAGTTCATCTGTATACCTAATCAGTTCTCTGCTCAGGAAAGGATCTGTCATCTCTCATTCAGATGGGAGGCACAGATGCTTATCTCTGGCGACCCGGTATTCCGGTTATGTATCTCCCCAATGTATAACCGTGATGATTGCAGAAGAGAGATACATGCTTGAGACTTTTGATCTTTCCGTAAAAATTCCTAAAGATGAGTACTCCTCGGTTGCAGATCCTCTCAGCATTGGAACCGGTGAATTGCAACGGGAGGTCAGAAAACGTGGAAAATCTGTAATTATTGTCTTTGAAGGATGGAGAGGGTCAGGCATCTCACAAGTGATCAATAAAGTATTACATGCATTTGATCCCCGTGGTGTTCGGGTATATGCAACTGACGAACCTGATGATGTTGAAAGGGATCACTCATTGATGTGGCGGTTCTGGACAAAAGTTCCACCATATGGACAGATTGCCATTTTTGACCGGAGTTGGTATACCTCGTCACTGATCGAACAGTTTGACCGGTCGCGAATGGATGAACTTCCTCCTGACAATGTATCAGATATTATCGGGTTTGAAGAACAGATTACCGGAGATGGCAATCTCATCATCAAATTTTTCCTTCACATAAGCAAACAGGAGCAGAAGAAGCGCCTGTCTGATCTCGAGAATGACCCCTTTACATATCAGGCGAGATACCTTCGAAGAAAAGAAGCGGTCTATCAGTATGTGCAGTACCTTCCTGTAATCGAGAAGATGCTTATGAAGACTGATCTTCCTGCATGTCCATGGGTGATTGTTGAGGCAGAACAGATCAAGTATGCTCACGTGAAAGTTCTCAGAACAATAAACTCCATGA
The DNA here is from genome assembly GCA_003251955.1 of Methanospirillum hungatei. Lineage (GTDB taxonomy): Archaea > Halobacteriota > Methanomicrobia > Methanomicrobiales > Methanospirillaceae > Methanospirillum > Methanospirillum hungatei_A. The sequence continues at coordinate 1,977 of QKDV01000027.1, read as the reverse complement.
TCGAAGGCTGGCTGGCGAATCTTGATGAAATCTCACCAGATAGTTCACAGTTCTTTGCAGTTCAGGGTGTTATGAAGAATATCGGTGAGACATCTATCCTTGATACTGTTGATCTCACGAAGGCCTACTCCAAGGATGAGTATAAACCACTCATGGAACAATGTCAGGAGGATCTTAAAAAGATCCAGTTTGCCACTTATCGGCAGGGTGTTCCTGTAGTGATCGTCTTTGAAGGCTGGGATGCGGCTGGGAAAGGGGGCTGCATTATCAGACTAACCAACCCGCTCAATCCTCGTGGTTATGTCGTTGAACCGATCGGTTCACCGAATGACTATGAAAAATTACACCATTATCTCTGGAGATTCTATCCAAAATTTCCTAGAAAAGGCCATATCACAATATTTGATCGCTCATGGTACGGCAGAGTTCTCGTGGAACGGGTGGAGAAGTTCTGCCGTGAAGATGAATGGCAGCGGGCATATCATGAGATCAATGCCATGGAAGAACAACTGGCGAGAGATGGGGTTGTTATCGTAAAGTTCTGGCTTCATATCGATCCGGATGAACAGTTGAAACGGTTTACAGAACGTGAAAACAGCGAGTACAAGCGATATAAGATAACTGATGAAGACTGGAGGAACCGGAAGAAATGGGATGAATATGAACATGCAGTCAATACTATGATCCGCAGGACAAGCACTCCGGAGGCTCCGTGGACAATCATTCCTGCCAATAATAAATATTATGCCCGGATTATGACAATAAAAACTGTAATTGAGGCAATAGAAAGGAAAATAGAAGAGAATGGGGTACTCTGAAATCTTTGAATTTTTCAGAGCAGGATTTTATGCAGGTCCTGACACCTCTTGCGCTCTTCTTCAAACCGGTTTATAATATCATGCAGTTCAGGCATGTCAAAATCGGTTTCAATTGTGCCATCCGTTTTTATTGGATAGATCCGTCCTAATATTGTAATCAGACGCTTTCCAATGAGCGTTCTGTGCCGTATCTTTGCGTACTCGGCGATGAGATCTGGATCTCCACCTCGTGCAGTTGCCTGATCAACTTCCTTACTGATCATCTCCCTGCGTTCCCTGACCCCCTCCACAGATTTCACGAGATCAGGAAGCCGAACCGGTTTGATCAGATAATCTTCTATCTGGTCACCATACCTGATGACATCCTTGATAGTAAGGCTTTTTCCAGTCTGCATGATGATTGGGACACTCTTTGTCGCCTCATTATTTTTGATGTGGGAGAGTGTCTCCCATCCGTCCATTGGTTTCATCATCACATCAAGGATGATGATGTCTGGTATTTCTGCATCTATCAGTTCAAGTGCTTCTTTTCCTGATATCGCTCCCCGTGCATCATACCCCTGCTGCTTAAGCGTCTCAACAAACGCCATCTTAAGCAACGCCTCATCATCAATGTACAGGACTTTCAGACCAGTAGACATAACCCTCCTTTCAATTTCACCGAAAGTCCGAAAGTCATCCTCCTCCAATCCGGTGGAAACAGTATGATGTAGTGTGAGTCATTCTGATATCAGTTTTTTCTCGACTGCCACATCTTTTTCATTGATCTCCATTCCTGGTGCCTGACCTTCTTTCATGATTGCTTTTGTCTCATCTTCAATTGACTTAACGACTTCTGCAATATGTTCAGTTGAGGGAATATCTCCAAGAAGGCTTTCATCCAGGTTTACTGATGAGGATTCCTCTTCAGTCATCTCTTCAGTGGCCCCAAGGAATTTTGCACCCTGACGGATCAGGCTTGATATCTCGAATGGGAATATTATCTTGGTTGCCTGACCAGCTGACATTGTCTTTAGCGCGTCCAGGGAAAGAACTGTGATGGCTCTCTTGTCTAATGCACGGGCCCCGATCGAAAGAACTCTCAAACCCTGCGCCTCTCCCTGTGATTTCAGGATCTGAGACATTCTCTCACCATCCGCTTTCAAAATCTTGCTCTGCC
>QKDV01000204.1 GCA_003251955.1 Methanospirillum hungatei | reverse complement strand
GCCATCTGCTTGTCATCGATCCGGGAGCGATCTCAAATCAGATGGAGAAGGTCAGGAAAGTTCTGGCCAAAGAGGTAACAGGTCCTGATAACCGTATCATTCTGATTGCAGGGCATATCCACGTGGATCACATGTATTTCGGGCTTGTTGATCGCCAGCTTCGCAGGATCGGAAGCACCATCATCGCAGCCGAGGATTGGGGTGCACAACAACTTGAAGTAGGTGATGCACGCTGGACCGGGGCAGATATTGTCGGCCTGCCCCAGTCACCGGCAACCGTGGCCCTCCACCTGTTGACGCCAGAAGACAGGGCAGGTGAGGGAGAGAGAAGAGTTGTGATTGATGGGTTCGGAGAATTTTTCCTGACATCTCACCAGATTACCACCAGTGGCAGAGTATTTTATGGCCAGTCAATGGAACTGGAAAATGGCGATCGGATCGAGTTCTGGCACACTCCCGGACACAGTCAGGACAGCATCTCAATCAGGATAGGAAGCCTGCTCCATGTAGGAGACATCCCATTTGCCACAAACCCGGGAATTGCTGGAAGAGCAGGATGGGATAAGTATGGTCTTCTCGATTCAATCCACAACATTAGGGATCATCTCCTGACAGAAGATGTAATCTGCTGCCCGGGTCATGGAAGAACATTCGACTATGACGCTGCACTCTCGATGGTTACCCGCATGGAAAAAGAGATTGCCGAGATGCCTGATATCTCCGAGTACAACGTAAAGCGGCTCAATCTCTCACTCTGGCATGGAGTTGACCTGATTGATGAGGCTCACCGGCTTATTCCAATCATTGCAGGGAGGATGATGTCACTGTGCTATCAGCTTGAGAACATCGGGATGGACAAGGAGGCCGAAGACCTCTGTGTTCTCTTCAGCGATGAACCAATCGATCAGCTCCTTCTCGAATTTAACACGTTTTACGAGGAATACAAGGCAGGAATTAAGTTAAAGCCTGAAGTCGTCCACAAGGCCCTGCAGATCTTTGAGCGGATCAAAAAGGTGTTTCCAGCCGAGTCACTCGAGACCGTTATAGACAGTTCACTGCTCAGGCGGGTAACAAGAAGTCTGTCCGACTTTCTTTCAACCATACAGGGAATTATACCTGAGGGAAAATACGAGGCCATCGACCTGATACCCCTGATTCATGAAGTATTTGCAGGTGAGGGCTCCGGAGTGAGCGATGAGGAACTCATAAAAGCAACTGAAGATGAGCAGAAGTACAACGAGGCGATGGTGAAGAGACTGGCTCACTACCCTCATTCCCACCATCTCACTTTTAATTTTTCAGTTAAAAACTCAGGAGAGAGAGATCCTGTCCTGGTCATGGCAGACAGGATCAGATTGTATGACGCGTTCATCTCCCTCGTAGAACACAGTGAACGAATTCAGGCCGAATCACTGGATATATCGGTAGACAGCGATGAGGGAGAAGTACAGATGATCCTCACCCCGACCGGACCGGCCCTTACATCAGAACTCATGCTTCCGGGTTCAACAATCAGGGAGATCGCATATGCCGGGGGAACTGTTAAAAGTGTGATGGAACCGGGAAGAGAGGACATCAGGATTGTCTTTCAGAAACCAGCAGTCCAGGTTGACCAGTAAGATCAACACTGCCTGAAATCAATGAGCCGGACGGGTTGCAACCCAGAAATACCCGGCAATCAGTATGCTAAGCAGGAGACAGGAGGAAAATCCTGCCACAAACCCGGATATAGTGATCAGGAGACCGGCAACAAGCGGCCCTGTTGAATGACCAATATCCATGAGCGACGAGAGGGCACCCATTGATGCCCCAATCTCTTCTTTTTTTGCCAGGTCTGCAACGTACTTTGTCGTCGCCACGGTTGAGAGTGATATTCCTATACCGGAAACCAGGCTGATGCCAAGGAGGAGAAGGAGTGATGAGGATACCGGGATGAGAGAGACCGAGAAACCGAGCAGACCTATGCCAACACCTATCTGGTACCTGGGATTCCTCTGATCCGCGATCTTACCAAAGACGGGTTTTGTTATGGCAATTGAGAGTACCTGGACTGCAAAAATGATCCCGATGAGATAAGCATCGACACCATTCTCTACAAGGTATATCGGGAAAAAGGTTTCAAAAATCCCGAACACAAAGTAGGTTCCCAGATCTACCGTGGCAGTTGCAAAAAGCCTGCGGTCTGACCTGAAGACATTAAGGCTCTCCAAGAACATTGCAGGTGTGACCCTGTCAAGAGTTCCTCTCTCATCTCCAGGAATCCGGAGAACAAGAAGAAAGACAATAAATCCGGCAGCAAACGCAGCAAGGTACACGCTCCGGGCATCATGACAAATAATGAGATGAGCGCTCCTCCGGCAAGGGGAGCAAGGGTGCGACCATAAAGCGTTGCTGACGAGTACTGGCCTATACGTTCCCCTTTGGTGGCAGAAAATCGTTCTGCAATGAGGGCAGAGACGACAGGTCCGAGGATGGCTGTAGCCATACCATGGAAGAACCGTACCGGAATCAGGAGAAGAGGGTCTGTGACCAGGAGATAGAAGAGAGGAGCAGAGACGAAGATACCTCCTGCCAGAAGAAGAAGGCGTCTCTTTCCGAGATGGTCAGAGAGAACTCCTACCGGAAAACTAAGTATGATACCCGCAAACGGAGAGACTGCAGAGATCAATCCGATAAGTGCCTCGTTTGCACCAAGGGACGAGGCATAAAGAGGAAGAACAGGGTTCTTTGAGATTGTTGTCGAGAAGATTGCAAAAAAGCCGACTATTGAAAGATTGAGAATGAGTTTTTGATCTGATGAGAACTGCATACGTGATATTTCAACACTTATCTATTGAGGTATCGATTTCACGGTGGTTTAGATAAAAGAAGGGTTAGGGAATTAACCTACCTGAAACCGTGGTAGTAACTCCCGCCCTGACCGTTACCGTGCTTGACCAGTCCTGATATCCACTCATATTGATTGTAACAGTGTGCTGTCCGGCAGGAATACCAATGATCTTCTTTGCAGTAG
>QKDV01000228.1 GCA_003251955.1 Methanospirillum hungatei | reverse complement strand
TCTTCGAGTTTATGCTCATCCACAGCAAGGGGATCGGTATGTTCATCAGCCATCTGTCTTATTGCATCGACAATCTCTTCTCTTCCAGATTTTCCAACAGCAACAGCGATAGGGATTCCAACTCCAGCATCCTCAGTTTCTCTCCCATAATGTAGAATCAGGTGTGCACGGTCGGCGATGCTCCTGATAAAGTCCAGATATGGAGGTTTGGGATCTGGATTTCGGGTACTGACATGTATAGTAATGCTGAGAATACCAGAATCTATTCCATGATGCCTGACAACTTTTGAGGATATTTCAAGAATCCAGTCTACTGCCTGGCTAATCTTTCCGGGATCTTCCCGCATCTCCTCATCAGAGATCATAAAGCACAGGTACTGGGGAATATGCTCCAGGTTTCGCGCGATCCACCATTCATAAAACCTGTAAAGCATGGACAAATTCTCCAAATATTCTTATTTTATTGTTAGTTATGGGCTGTATCGACAATGATGATTTAAATCATCCGTTTGATAAGCTCACGGACCAGCCCTATTAGTTTTTTTCATGAAGTATAAAAGAATTCGATCTACTTTTTCCTCTTTTACTCTCAAGGGATCTCATACAGTTAATATAATTGCAGGTCAACTGATAACCAGAGCGATGTACAAATATCTGACCGGTATCGATACAATAGACCAGCGGACAGGCGGTCTGAACCCGGGAACCAATATTCTCATCCTCGCTCCTGCGTTTACAAATGGTGAGCAAGTCGCGACCTATCTTGCTAAACCCCGGAAGGGTGAGTATATGATAGTCCTGACTACCGAAAACCAGGCTCCAGATCTTCTTGATTTTTTTAAGGGAAATAATTTTGATACCAACTATATCGGCATCATCGATGCTATCACCAGAAGTTCATCAGGATCGGCCCAGGATAGTCATAAAGTAAAATATGTGGGTAGTCCTAACGACCTGACCGGGATGGATATCAGGTTCTCCCAGCTCACCGAGGATATCATGAAAGGTGAGTTTACCGAGGATCCGAACCAGCTCTTTCCAACTCCTATCAGATATTGTATTCTCTCACTCACCTCGATGCTGATGTTCCGCAAAGTTGATGTAATCTACCAGTTCCTTCATATCATCTCCTCAAAGCTCAAAAAGATGGGATCGATTGGCGTATTTCTCATCAATAATGAGTCTTTTGATATGAAGACATTAGCAATTGTCAAACAGCTGATGAACATGGTTGTTGAGATCAGAAATGACGATATAGGGACATCCATGAGGATTCAGGGCACGATGGGAATAGCCATGAACTGGAGACAGTTTCAGGTGGAGAACGGGGAAGTCATCTTCACCTCCTGATTTTCGTGAACTGTAATTATTTCTCTCCTTGTGTTCAATAATTAAGGATATTATGCTGATATTTGTAGGTCTCGGGCTTTACGATCTTGATGATATATCTGTGAAAGGTGTACACGCCATCGAAGAGGCGGATCACGTCTACCTGGAAGCCTACACCTCACGTCTGATGGGAACTGATCCATCTGCAATGGAAGAGAGGTACAAAAAACCGGTTCATATACTGAAACGTGAGGATGTCGAGCAGCATCCAGAACCTATCCTTTCAGCTGCAAAGACAGGAAACGTGGTTTTTTTAACCGGTGGCGATCCGATGGTCTCTACTACCCATTCTGATATCAGGATAAGGGCTGCAGAGCAGAATATTCCTACCAGGATCATCCATGGAGCATCGATTGCAAGTGCAGTGAGCGGTCTGTCCGGCCTGCAGAACTACCGGTTTGGTAAGTCATGTTCAGTTCCGTATCCGGCAAAAAACTGGTTTCCAAAAACCCCATTTGAGACGATAAAAGCAAACCTCGCGGCAGATCTACATACTCTTGTCTTTTTGGATATCCAGGAGAACAGGTACATGAGTATCGGAGAAGCCGTTGAGATCCTTGAGAAACTCTCATCAGAAGAAAGAGTGCAGATCCCTCTCTATGTCGGTATAGCACGGGCCGGCTCATCTTCACCGGTAGTGATCGCCGGGACAGCTGAAAAGATGATGAACTCCGAATTTGGATCACCTCTTCACGTCCTGGTAGTTCCTGCAAAATTGCATCCGGTTGAAGAGGAGTACCTTCGAATCTTTGCAGACATGTGAATATCATGAATTGTGGAGAAGTGGAAAAGTACCGGTCAGACCTAACGCTTGCATATGCAGGTACCATCTCGTATCATCCGGCAGAGACCCCTCTAGGTGCAGTTACTGCCGGAATCAGGGAGATGATCTCCTCCTATCTCACCGATGCAGAGGTGTTTTACCAGCGTGAGGATCTGGTGAATGAGTATGCTGCCCTTCTCTACGCCCATGGTTGGTTTGATGCAGCAGTGTATCTGGGATACCTTGATGGTCAGTCTCCTGACCTCCTTCTCCCTGATGATCTCACCTTTCCCTGTGATCTGTATGATCGGCTCGTTGAGAAGCATGACCGGTATGATCAGATGCTCCAG
>QKDV01000220.1 GCA_003251955.1 Methanospirillum hungatei | reverse complement strand
CTTTTCGAAGAGTGATGTCTCATTTAACGATAGTGGTACAGGTTCATGCTGGGTTGAACTACTTACTGGGGTAGATGTCTCATAATCCGTTGGTGAAAGAGTGGGAACCTCGGAAGCCGGAACTGGTGATGTCTCTGGAGATATGGCGCTCATGGCACTTTCAGGGTCTGTGGGAGTGCTAGCCGGAGATGGGGAGGATAAGTCAGGGGTATTTACTGGTTCCTGTACTGGAGAAGGTACAAAAGACTCAGAAACCGTGTTCGTTGGGCTCTCCTGAACTATGTTGGTTACCGAAGAGGGAGCAGCGACTTCAGGGGTGTGAGAAGACGGGGCTGCCTGGGCAGGGACGGGGACAGGTGTTTGAGTAGGGGTTATTGTTAGACTCTCGGTTGAGGATGATGATAGATCATCATCTGCCCATACAGTAATACCTTCAAATAGTACTACAAGGACCAGAATACCGCCAATCAAAGTTATCAGATTAATCTGCATAATTTCTCAATTATTTTTTATTGTCACTCTTCAACACGGATCATTAGACACCGATTTTGGAGGGACGAAAGGGCTGTGTCTTCTGATATTAGTTCTCAAGTATCAGGAGGTATAAGGAGTCATGATGGTCAGGGTTGAATCTCCTCTTTGACAGTTTCAATGCGTTACCTGGCAAGAGGACTGAAAGAACCCATAGGTCAAAATGAGCAACCATCTGGTTGCACTGGCAGACCAGATGGTTGAATCTTATTTTTTTATGTACCAGGCAGAGTCGAAGCATGGATTTACAGAAGAAAGCATGTCTTCATCTTCCACACAGATTGGTTCAGATATCTGCATATTCTTCTCTTCTGCTCATTCTGATGCTCTTTTCTGTTGGTTGCTGTACTGCAGCGAACACAGCATCAGACTGGAACAGCATCGGGGAATCATATTATTACAGTGGTGATTACGATGCTGCTATATCAGCATTCACGAACGCGGTTGCTATAAATCCAGACTATGCAGAAGCCTGGAACAACCTTGGAACAGCTTATGAGCAGGAAGGCAGATACAACGATGCTGTTCTTGCATTCAGGAGGGCCGTTGCAATAAATCCCAGGTATGCAGAAGCGTGGAATAACCTCGGTAATGTATATCAAAAACTTGGAAGATACGAAGATGCACGTGATGCGTTTCAGAGAGCAACCTCGTTATCAACAGACTATTCCGGAATTCCACCCATGAACCAGTATCCTCCATATAGCGTGCCAGGACAGATTAACTCGAATCAACCCTTCGGACCTCAGGGTCCGGGTAACATGGGAATGAGCCCGGGCCATCAGCCTGGAAGATAATTTTATCGCATCTGGTAGAGGAGAAAAGATTTCAGGATCTGTTCTCCTTTTTTTGCATTATCTGCAAAAAAAAGAAAGAATTGCGGTAGAAAAAAGTTATGAGGAGCCGGGAGCTCCACATACCACCGGTAGTGCTGCAGCTAACTCAGGAAGCATCTCTGCAGGGATGCCCATAACCATCTCTCCTTCTTCAATTCCGGAGTACTTCCGCGAGCCGTCACATCCGAGTGAGAAGTTCATTCTGCCGGTCAGGTACACCTGGGCTGAGGCATCAGCACAGACCGACTGAATACCCGAGAAATTACATGTGATTCTGCCACCCAGCCGGTAGAGATTACTCTGTGCCAGTTTCAGCATCGCCTTCGGCGTGGTTACCAGAAGGACAAGCGTGGGATCAAATGGAACTTTTTCTAGTGGTGAATACGCAATACCATAGGTTGCACCCGACTCTACATGCGGGATATTAAGAATAGTTCGTTTACAGGCTGCCCAACTGTCATACTTCCCGAGTTTAAAATAAAACTCCCCGCTTTTCAGAGTTGGGGTGATTTCACGCAATCCGAGTGCCCATGAACCCCCCATACAGGCATGATTCTCATTGAGAGAGTAGAAGACCTTCCCCTCTTTTCGTGCCTTGTTCACCATTTGACAGTGAGTAATTTTCTCCTCAATGACTGCAACCCCTTCCGGGATATGCTCTTTACTGGTGATGATCTTGATAGCAACAGGGGAGCCTTCAAGATGAAGGAGTTCCTGCATTAGCCGGGATATCTCAGCGTAATCAATCTTTGTTCGTATGGCATCCTGCATAATGATCTACCTTGAGAACAATACGACAATCTACCATATAGAGCTTCAGGATCTCATTTTCACTTGTGTATCGGAAGGGATTGTATTGATTATTTTTGTTTCTCCGGATCTTCTGTAAGCAGCGTTGAAACCCAGCTTCTGTTTGCCCAGAGGGCACACCCACCTCCAGATTCTGAAAGCATGTGATGATGGGCACGGATCTGTACAAGAAGTTCTGATGAGAGGGCATCTTTGAGTGGCATCTTTGTAACATTCCTGTCAGATACCGGGGCAGCAGGACAGGGCTCAAGGTCACCCGACGGGCTTATATGAACAAAACCCCTTCCTGCCGAGAGGCATCCTCCATAACTTTCTTCGTCGCCTGGGAATCCAAGGAAAAAGGAGGGGTATTGGTCTGAAAAACTTGCTATGCAATGATTGAGGCATCGGTGCTGCTCGTCTAAGAGGGCCATATCAGTTGTTCCTTCTTTGATTGGAACATACTCCACATAGGTGATCAGCCGACAACCTAGGGATATCATATTGCTCACAAACTTCCCGCTGGTAACTTCAGTGAAGTTTTCTCTCGTCACGGTAATAGAACAGCCAAAAAAGAGACCATTATGGCGAAGCAACGAGAACGACCTGATTGCGTTATCGAATACTCCTTCTGATCTCCTTGAGTCGGTTGCCTCCTCGTCCCCCTCTATACTCAGTATCGGGACAATATTCTTCATTTTCCCAAGTTCACAAGCAAGAGATTCATCGATAAGGAGACCATTTGTAAAGACGGCAAAGATCATCGAAGGGAAGGACCTTGCTAACATGAGGATCTCATCCTTTCTGACCAGAGGTTCTCCTCCAGCAATGACCAGAAACGAGACCCCGAGATCAACAGACTGGGAAACAAGACTCTTAAGTTGATCGGAGTTCATTTCCGGCGCTATGACAGGGTGCAGAGATCGCATGTAACACCCCTGGCAGGATAGATTACACCGGTGTGTCAGGCTGAGCATCACAACCGCAGGAACCTGTACGCCTTCAATAGTCAGGAGTTCACGCCTCCGGGCCGCCTTCTTTTGTGCGGTGAGCAATCGGGTTGCAGTTAGTAACAGGATAGGATCTGCTTGGACAATCCTGATAACCTGTCTGATACTTGTTGTAATATTCTCTGCAAGGAGGTGGCTGTACGGTCCTGACGACCTGTCACTATCAAAAGAAGGATTCGGACCTGACATTTTGGAAGAGGGCAGGACCGGCTTACTACTCATACATAATTTCCTTCTGTCTGTGCAGGTCGGCAGGAGTGATATCAGGGTGATGATATCGCCCTCTTCCTTCTGTTCCGAACATCATGCCAAGATTGATAGCCTGAACCGGGCAGTAGTTAAGGCAGGCACAGCAGAGTTCACACCTGTCAGCATAGACTGGTTTCCCATCCTGAATCGTGATGTTTTCCGATGGGCAGACAGTTGCACAGATACCACACGAAGTGCATGCCGCAGAGATAGAGAACCTCTCACCAGAACGGTGAACATTCTTTGCAAATGGCTCATAAAGGAGGAACTGAAGAAGGGATGAAAGAGGGGAGATACCGGGACGCTTTTCATGATTATTTTTAATATCTTCCGCAATTCTCGCACAATCTGCTTCTGCCTTTGCAAGGATGGACTGTTGTTTCGACCCCATAGGAGGAACACTGAGGGGAGGGAAGTTGCCAGGCATCTTTACCATGAACCCGGCATTGATACCCCGCCCCCTGCGCAACTGTATACCCCGGTCAATCATCTTCAGGGCCGAAGCACCTGTACCACCAAAAGTCAGGAGTCCGAAAACATACGTATTCACTGAAACTGAAAGCCGGCTTATGAAACTCCTAACCATGACAGGAATGCCCATATCATACACTGGACAACAGATTCCAATCCGACCTTGTGGTACAGTGATGGTTTCAGTATTCATTAGGGCAGCAATAGGTACCAGGTCAGTGTCTCCAAGAAGGGATGCAACCTTTCTTGCAACAGCCAGTGTGTTTCCGGTCCCTGAAAAATAGTAAAGTGTTGTCTTCATCAGATCGTTCCTGCGCTGCGAATTCTCTCGATAAGTGGTATTATTGCCTGATCGCTGATTACAGCCTGCTTATCAAGGACTCCTTCACCTGAAGGAACCAACCCTGTATCAGATGCATGTGATTTGAGCAGGGCAATAGCCTGGTGCCCACTCTTTGCATCGTTGCAGGTAACAACCATAAAGACCCGTTTTCCACCTCCTCCTGAAATCACCCGCAAGACTCCATTCATCACAGGAGTTGGTTTGCCTGCCCAGACAGGGCATGCAAGAACGACGAGGTCAGTATCTTCAAGTGAAATCGAATCAGGGGTAACCGGGTCAGCCGAACCTTTCAATGCCCGATAACATCCTTTTGTCACTGCAGAAAGAGTTGAATACTGCTGATGGGGAACAGCCTCGATCAGATCACCGCCAAGATGACGGTGAATTTTTTCTGCAACCATTCTGGTCTTTCCGGAGTGTGAATGATAGATGACAGTGATCTTCATGATGGACAATCTTCCTTCAGGTATGAGTGCTTTCTGGTAGGGTTGTTCGTTATTTTGATCATGCTTGATACGCCCCGACGATCATCCTGATCATTTCCATAATATGATGCGGGTCCTCGGTTTCACGACGGGAATATGCGGCTTCACCGACTACAATAGCCCCCTTACTCTCCAGATTCTTCTTAAGAAGGGGAAGACAGTGACCCGGATTGCTGCTGTACGTGGTGCATATGATCGCTTTCTTTCCGGCACAGCCAGAAAGACCTGCAATCAGAGAGTTTGCAGCAGGAGCAGGTTTCCATGCCCAGACAGGAGTTGCGATCACCAGAAGATCATACCCAGATACATCGATGATATCCGGTGTTATCGGGTCAATCTCTTCACTGCGGGAGCGTAGACAGCCGGTAGTGAACGCGGTAAAAGATCGGTATTTCTTCAAGGTATGAATCTCTACCAGATCACCGCCACAGATCTCATGGATCTTCTCCATCAGACCCCTGGTGATCCCAGAATACGAATAATACACGATGGCGATGTTCAGCGGGCCTTCAGCGATCTTCTCCCTGACCAGCTGTTGATTGCATCGTGAGAACACGGTTGAACGCACCTGTTCGAACTGTTCAGCTATCTGAACCATGCGGGATCGATTCAGGGTAAAGTTGACATGAAAGCCTACGCGTTCTGCCTCTACAAGTCCGTCAGACTTGAGCTGTTTCAGATGCTGGGAGACCGCAGGTTGGGAGATACCAACGCGTGCAGCCAGGTCTGATACTCCGAGTGTTCCGGATGTGTCGGTGGACAGATGAAAGAGAATACGAAGCCGGTTGGCATCGCTCAAGACTTTAAACGTCTCTGCCAGATCCCTGACATTTGGGCACTCTCTGGAAGTCTCGTCTTCAGGTACTCCTTCTGACATGAAGTGTATAACTAATTACTTATAGTCTTAAACAAATTTCTGTATGGTGCTGCGGGGCCTGAGAGGAGACTGAGTTACGGTACCCAACTACCGCTGATACCCTCCCCCTCCTATAATATAAGCACTCAGTCTATGCTGAACGCATGGATCCGGATCAGACCCCCGGCCTGGCACCTGTATGCCAGAGATGTGGCAGATGCTGCAGATATGGCCCTTCTATTAATGCAAACAAGGCAGATCTTGAGCGATGGGTAGCCGGAAACCGTACAGATATCCTTAGATTTTTTGAGGCATACTGCACTGATGGAACGTATGTCAGTTGCGCTTCGTTCAGCACGGCAGAGACTCTGTCCGGAGTTCTCTGGACAGATATGATAAATCCCGAAACCGGGGACTATTACAAAGACTGCCCGTTTTTAAATCCACTTCCTGAAGGTAAGTGGTACTGCTCAATATACGAGACACGACCATCAATCTGTATCAGATTCAGACCCTGGGAGTGGGGTGAGAGAGGTGTGTTTTTCGATTGTCCGGTTGTAAGCAGATTAAGAAGAGAAGATTCAGCATGGATCTCCCTCGGGTCTGTCCATCCTGAAAAAAAGGAGTGTGCAGCAGATACTGACAAGCCCGGCAACATAGAAGATCATACAGGTTCCAAAGAGATCCATCACCATACCAGAGAAGAGGGGAGAAATGATAAGTCCAACAGAAAGAACAGTGTTCACCAGCGCTGAAGCACTCCCCTGTCCCACCTCCCTGCCCGCAACTGCCACAACAGCATACATTGCCGGAAGCGAAATCCCTCTTCCGACTCCCATCAGAAGAGCAGCAGAGAGATAAGGCTGGAGCCCGGCGGATCCTGGAAGGAGAAGGAGAGAGAGGCCTATCATAGCAGTGCCTCCTGCAATAAGATAATACCGATCAATCTGATCAGCGATTCTGCTGAAGAAATGCTGAAAGACTGGAGTTGAGAGCACTGATACCAGGATGACAAGCCCAGTCTCTGATGCAGAGAGCCCACCAGTACTTATTGCTGCCACAGGAAGGAATACCATGAATGTGCCATTTGCAAGAGCATACATCAACTGATAGAGAATCGGGCCACGGAGTGGTTTATAGGCTATGACGGCCCTGAATGGAGATTTCAAAACAGGTCGGGAAGGGAGATCGGGAAGAAAGAAAAATACGGTTGTCAGGGCTGCAAGGGAGAGGAGAGTCATGGCATGAAAGACTGTATCCATCGTGAAGAGATCAGAGATGACTCCACCGATAAGTGGACCAAGACTCATACCGAGTGAGACAGAACTGGCAAAAGAACCAATAAATCTTCCTTCTTCTCCCGTCGGGGCAATTTCGCTGATATACGCGATAGCAACAGGGAGCACCATTGCAGAAGCTATCCCATGGACAAACCGTAGAGCTGTGATCTCATACACTGATCCCGCAAGTGTGTAAAGGAACGAAATGAGAGAGTAGAGACACAGCCCTGAAATGATAAGGCTACGACGTCCGTGATCATCAGATAACCTGCCAAATACAGGAAGGAAGAGGGCTCTAGACAAGGCAAATGCGGAAAATATCGCCCCAAACCAGATACCTGTTGCCCCAAGAGTGGCAGCATAGCGGGGAAGCAGGGGAATAACAATGCCCACCCCCACCATCGTTGCAAAGACTGCAGAGTAGAGTGAAAGAAAGATCCGCCTTCTTGTCCTTGGAGATGGGAATCTGGAAATCATGTGACCGGTTATTATATTCTTAAAGTTGACGTGAACAAACAGATCTCATATCAATAGTGCTGATCTACAAAACACTGCAGAGAATCATGCATTATGTCATATTATCACTCACCATAAAAAGGGAAATAAGGAAAGGATCTGATCATCCATGATAACTGCATCATTTGATAAGAGTAACCGGAATTATTTTACTTCAGCAAATCAGTACAAAGGACAAGATGGTCAGAGCCCCGTTATCTGTCCTCGTTGTTGATGATGAACTCAGTCTCCGGATCATAAGTAAAAGATACCTTGAGGAGGCAGGCTCATTTCACGTGCATACCGTGGACTCTGCAAACAGTGCCCTTGAATTATTGAATTCACTTGAAAATATGGTTGATGCTATCGTTTCTGATTATTATATGCCTGAATTGAATGGGGTGGAATTTCTCAGGCAGGTGAGATCCAGACACGGAAATATCCCATTTATCCTTTTCACTGGGCGGCAAGAAGATCAGGCAATCTGGGAAGCAAAAAAAGCCGGTGCCGATTATGTAATAGTAAAAAAGCAGGATCTGAAATCACAATGGATGGAAATAGCCCGAATCATCCAGGAGACAACTAGAGAACGAATGACAGGGATGCTAATTCCCGAGGTTCTAATTCCCCATCATCAGTATGAACAAAAGGAAGGTAATTCCGAATTTAATCCCGATTGCTGTGGGGTTGATCTGGCAGAATTCTGTGCAGAGATCGTGTCGATTCCGGAAGAACAAGATTTTTACAACATACTTTCCGACCAGTTCGGAAAAATGGGGATCAAAGATCATATTTTTTTCAGATACCAGCCTGGTACCAAGAGTCTTTGTGCAACTTCGCTTTCATCAAGTCCCAGAATGAGAGACCAGGTAACACAGATACTGGGAATAAATCCACAAGATCTTGACATACCCATCACTACCAAAATTCATCAGAAGATGACAAGGGAGATTATTGAACGCGATGATGACCTTATCACGATCATAAAAGGAGACTTATCCCACTTTGTAAATTCAGCTATAAAAAAAGCAGGAGGATTTGATCATTTCCTGACAGTTGCATATGCTGCGGGAGGAGAACTCTATGGTGCTTCTGTACTCGCCTTCGATAAAAAGGAGGAACCTCCAGAAAATTTCTTCAGAACAATTGCTTCTCTGGTTGCATTGTACCTAAGGGGAGTACACCAAAGTAGAACAGACATTTTTTCAGGTTCATATACCCACATAAACGAGGAAATCACTGGATCAAACATCACTGGTGATAGAGAAGAAAAACCAGACCACAAATCTTCTTCAGAACCAGATCTAGTGAGGCAAATCGTAGGTAATATGGCAGATATGATAGCAATCTGTGACCTTGACAACAGATACCGCTATGTAACTCCATCATATGAACGGATCCTGGGATATAAATCAGATGAACTGATTGGAAGGTGTATATTTGAATTTGTAAAACCTGAAGATCTTAAGCAGGTTATGGCTGCAGTTACACTAATGCTTAAAGGGGAGATACCATACGCCAGATATCAGCGGCTTCATAAAAAAGGGCATTTCCGGTGGATTGAGTCAACAGGAGGACTCTTTTATGAGAAAGATGGGAAGTGCAGCGGGTATATTCTCAATACAAGGGATATCACCAACCAGGTCACTATCGAAAAAGCACTTCATAAATCAAAAGAAAAACTGAATATTCTCTCAAGCATTACGAGGCATGATATGCAAAATCAACTGCAGGCGCTTGAATCCTTCTGTGATCTCGTTGAACTCAGAGTAAGAGATGACAAACCTGCAGCTGAGTACCTGGATTATATGAGACAATGCTTCGAAAAGATCAGACAGCAGATCTCGTTTGCCCGCGATTATCAGGAACTTGGAGATAATGAACCAGTCTGGCAGAATATCAAGACAATCGCAAGGGTTGCTGCAACAGATAACCTCCCAGATACTGTTGAACTTGAAATTATTACAGGGGATGTTGAATTTTTTGCGGATCCAATGCTTATGCTCGTTTTCTACAACCTCTTTGACAATGTGAGAAGACATGGGAGGCAGGTGACCAGAGTATCGATCTCTTTTTCTGAAAACGGAGGATACGGGGCAGTAGCGATATCGGACAATGGTTCAGGTATAGCTGATGACCAGAAGGAGAGGATATTTGAGAGAGGAGTTGGAGAAAATACTGGGCTTGGACTCTTCCTTGTCAGGGAAATCCTCGCAAT
>QKDV01000050.1 GCA_003251955.1 Methanospirillum hungatei | reverse complement strand
ATAGTCCACACCTGCACTTCTGGTTGCCTGTGACGCAATCTCGTTTATTTCCGGGGTTATAGTGATTGCACTTCCACAGCCGCCCTGATGAATATTATGAGTCAGGCTGTCTGAAACACGCATAATTCCACCAACTGCTTCTCCATCAATCACAAAAACCCTGAAGTCCCGGTCGTTTGGTATGTACTCCTGCAGGTAATATGGTGGATTGCCTAGTTGGTCTTCAGATTCTACAAGAACAATTCCAACCCCGTCAAATCCATATACCGGTTTGGAAACTGCCTTACCATGTTTTTTGATAAACATCCCGGCAAGATGTTTCGACTCTGTAAAGAATGTTTCTGGTGTAGGAACCCCGTCTCTCATCAGAAGTGCCGAAGTCTTCACCTTGCTTGCACAGGTAACAATCCCCTCCGGTGGATTAACAACTCTGTTATGAAGGGCGAGAGCTGAAAGTGCTTCAAAATTATGTCCGTTCTGTCTGATTCCACAGGCCCAGATGGTTTCCCCTTCCATTCCACATGAGAAAGGATCTATTGCTTCGAGAAATACTGCCTGATATTTTTCTCCCATCCGGTCAAGTTCATCCATTACCATGCGGGTGGAGTTATCTGATGGAATGTCAGTTGGTTTTGGAATAATTGTAATCATGTGAAAAGAGGGTTATTCTACCGGATGGCTGAATTTCTTCCAAACCTGCTCACGGTATACAGGGCCACTATTGTAGGTACAGAAAGGTATCAGTTTTCCGTCAGGTGTGGCATAATGGATACAACACCGGTTCACACGTTCGATATCGTAGTTGTAATTGTCCATGAAATGCATTGTCCCGATAAAAAGTGCATTCCAATGAAATGATCTGAGCGAGTCGAAGTTATGTGTGATCAGGGTTTTACCCAGAATTTTCCAGACATCAAGACCTTTATTCTTCTCATCGCCTTTGAATTGATTATAAAATTCACGCAGGCCATTGATTGCCACCATCTTCTTGGAGAGTGTACCACTCTTCTCAAGTTTTCGCGTCAGTTGTTCAATCGAATTGAAGAATGCATCTACGTCAACGATCCGGTTGATTGGAATAACTCCATCATCCCTGACAAAGACATAGGTCGCAGCACCGCAATGCTGGTGTGTAGTAAATTTGATCTGTGTTTTTCCCGTATATGCCTCGACAAAGTCAGAGACCGGCACTACACATGGTACTGGATAGAAATCTTCCTTCAGGATTGCTCCATCTGTCTGGGACTGAATCCGGTCAAGAAGTTCCGGGATTGTGATCCGCTCACGTGTGATATCTTCCTGGCTTGCAGCTCCTGTAAATGAGACTGGTTGGAAGTTAACACCCCTAATAATAGAAATGTTATCTGTAGCAAACCGGATGATCCCCCCAATTTCATGATCATTCTTTGTCTTTATGATCGTAGGCACTAAGACAATACCAAGCCCGACTTTCTTACAGTTTTCCACGGCTTTCAGGTCGTGAGGTAACTTGAAGTTTGTCTCCTTTGAAACTCCGTCAAAATGGAGATAAACTGTCTGTAGCCCGGCTTCCTTGAGTTGACGTGCGTAATCAGGGTCATTTGCAAGCTTTATGCCGTTCGTGGCGAGTTGAACCTGAAGAAATCCAAGTTCCTTTGTTATACGGAGAATATCAAGAAGATCATCCCGCATAGTAGGCTCCCCACCGGCGAACTGAACTGCCGGGGCTGGATTTGGTTTTTCACTGCGAAGGAGCTGAAGCATACCTTTGATTTGTTCAAAGGTAGGTTCATAGACATAGCCGCAAGCTCTGGCATTTGCAAAACAGAACTCACAATTCAGATTGCATCTGTTTGTAAGATCAATATTTGCAAGCAGAGTTGTTGAGTGGTGGTGATTGCAGATTCCACAGTCGTTTGGACAGTTGCTGATATCGGTAGTTATCTGGGGATTGTCCAGGCCATTTCCGGTAATATTGTATTCATCATAGCGCTTGTACAGATCAGCGTCATCCCAGTACAGGTACGAAAACGACCCATGTTCTGGGCATGTACGATCAATATATATCTGCCCGTCCCGTTCGTTGATTTCAGCATCAAGAACCTTTTTGCATTCAGGGCAGAGACTTTTTGTCTTTTTCAGAAGGATAATATCACCCACCACAGGTTTGAGTATAACAAGACCGAACGGTTGTATCTGTTATTTATGCAGATTAGACGCTTATATTTATTCAGGAGTGGGCATCTATAATCTTCGATCTCCTTCTTATCATTGCATCAGCCTTCTGGGTGATGCTTCCTGCATACGTCCCAAATTCAGCAGCAGCCGCTGTTGGCGGGGGAATCCCTATTGATTTAGGCCGTAATTGGCATGATGGAAAAAGAATCCTTGGCGATGGAAAAACTATCCGGGGATTTTGCGGCGGTGTGGCATGTGGCTGTATCATCGGCCTGCTTCAGATTATGGCGCAGGCTTATCCTGGTTTTTCCGCCCTTCCACATATGAGCATCCTTCCGGTAATTCTTCTTGCAACCGGGGCACTCGTAGGTGACATGGTGAAGAGTTTCTTCAAACGGAGAGCCGGTATTGAGCGTGGAGGCAGCTGGCCATTTGTGGATCAGTATGATTTCGTTGTTGGTGCTTTCATCTTCCTCTTTATCGGTGATTCGTCCTTTGCATTCTCCACTCTCACGTTGCCGGTGATTATTGCGATTCTCATAATCACCCCGGTCCTACACCGGGTGGTAAACATTATCGGATATAAAATAGGAGTAAAAGACGTTCCATGGTAGAAAAAAACCTTAAAGACCTGTTAGTCCAGGTTGAAGCTATTCGTTTTGGCGATTTTACGCTAGCTTCAGGAAAGAAGAGTTCTGTATATATCGACATCAAGATGGCAATGACACACCCTGATATCCTGAAAGTGATAGCAGAAGCGGTCATGAATAAAGATCTTAACTGGGATGTTGTTGCCGGGGTTGCTGTTGGTGGTGTTCCGTTGGCTGTTGCATCTTCACTTGAATCCGGAAAGCCGTATGTGATAGTCAGGAAAGAGCAGAAAACTCATGGTCTGTCCTCATTGATCATTGGTGACGTGAAGGGAAAGCGGGTCCTCATGATAGAAGATGTAACCACATCCGGCGGATCAGCCCTCTTTGGTGTGGAGCAGATAAGACTTGCAGGTGGCACAATCACCGACATAATATCTGTCGTTGATCGCGGCGAAGGAGCAGAAGAGACACTTTCAAAAGCAGGGATCAGGCTGACACCCCTCGTATCTAAAAGTGAACTGGTCCAGAACTAATCCCTTTTCATCCTTTGAATCCTCTCTGCTTGGCAATCTGATAACCTTTGATTCCTTTCTTTCTGATACAGAAGAGGTGGATAGGTCATCGAAAGATCGTCAGGGTAATTATGCATGGCCGACAAATAGACACAGACAGAAAATCAGGCAGGCATTTGTATCATATATCTGATCTAGTTCCAGCCATCCTCGTGTTACTTTTATACACAATGATATTCTGTATTTCCGGGTTATTGCTGTTCCCGGTTGATACCAAAAAATCCAGAAGATAGCGCATGAATACAAACACTCATCAGGAAAGCAGGCAGCAGATGAAGGTTCTCGTTGTCGGCAGCGGAGGCAGGGAGCATGCTATAGCACAGGCACTCTCAAAGGGCCGTGACATAACTGTTTATTCGGTAATGTCACGTATCAATCCTGGTATCGCTGCCCTTTCACAAGATTACCTTATCACCAGGGAAACAGCATCCCAGGAGATCAAATCATTCTGTGCTAAGCACAAGATTGATTATGCATTTATTGGACCGGAAGTTCCTCTTGAAGCAGGAATTGTTGACTCATTGAGCACAGCAGGGGTACTCTGTGTCGGTCCGAAGAAAAAGGCAGCACGAATAGAAACCGACAAGGCCTTTTGCCGGAATCTGATGAAACAATATAATATACCCGGTCTGCCAGGATATTATATTTTCCAGGGTCCTGATGAGGCTGTTGCATTTTTGAAGACATCTTCATCTGATTATGCCATCAAGCCCATTGGACTCACCGGGGGAAAAGGCGTCAGGATAATGGGTGAACATGTTGATCAAGACGGAGCCTGTGAATATGTCCGTGAGATCAATGGTGGTGTTGTAATTGAGGAACGCCTTATTGGTGAAGAATTCACCCTGCAGGCGTTTGTTGATGGAAAACATCTCATTCCAATGCCATTAGTCCAGGATCACAAACGTGCCTTTGATGGTGATAAAGGTCCGAATACCGGGGGGATGGGTTCATATACGCTGCCAGATCATCGAATGCCTTTTATCTCTGATGATGAATATAATCATGCTATCGGGATTATGAATAAGGTAGTTGCTGCCCTTGCCTCAGAAGGAACACCATACATCGGTATTCTATACGGGCAGTTTATGAATACTGCCAAAGGACCGATGGTGATTGAGTTTAACGCAAGGTTCGGTGACCCTGAAGCCATGAATGTTCTCAGCCTGCTTGATTCTGACATCGGGGATGTTATCAGAGGAGTTACATCCGGGACTCTTGATACGGTTCAGGTATCGTTTGCACGAAAGGCAACAGTCTGTAAATACCTTGTTCCGGAGGGATACCCTGACAATCCTCATGCCGGTGATATAATTACTCCTGGAGATGCCGGACCTGCACTTTTGTATTATGCATCAGTAGTCAGTAAAGATGGTAATCTGGTTACTCAGTCTTCCCGTACGATGGCATATGTGGGGATTGGCGATACCCTGGAAGAGGCTGAAAAGATTGCAGAAACAGCTGCAGCATCCGTTCAAGGGCCCGTTCGCCATCGCCGTGATGTTGGAACCGTTGATGTACTGAACAAGAGGATAGCCCATATGCAGGAGATCAGATGAAGAAAGATTTTGTTTCGATTCTTGATATTTCCAGGGATGAACTTGGTGAATTAATCGCCACCGCCTGCAGGTTAAAGGAAGAACGAAGAGTAGGGGTGTTTCCACCTCACCTCTCACAAAAAACCCTTGGTATGATCTTTGAGAAATCATCAACCAGGACAAGGATCTCCTTTGAAGTCGGCATGTATGAACTGGGTGGGCATGCACTGTTCCTAAATCCCAAGGATATGCAGCTCGGAAGAGGTGAAGCGATCTGTGACACTGCACGGGTTATGTCAAGGTTTGTATCAGCCATCATGATTAGAGCCAACTCCCATCAGAGTGTAACAGAACTCGCAGTTCATGCCGATATTCCGGTGATCAATGGTCTCTCCGATTGTGAACATCCCTGTCAGACCCTGGCAGATATCATGACAATCGTGGAACAACTACACCGGATAGACAAAGTCACTGTTGCGTGGATTGGGGATGGGAACAATGTCTGTAATTCTCTGATCCTCAGCACGATTCTCACCGGGATGGAGGTCAGGATTGCATGTCCTGATCAGTATCAGCCTTCACTTGAATTCATTGAGAAAGCCCGGGGTGAAGGATCAATCATAAAACTAGGTTCTGATCCTGTTGAAGCTGTGAAGAATGCTGATGTGGTCATGACCGATACATGGGTCTCAATGGGTCACGAAGAAGAGACACAGGAACGTGAGAAGATCTTTGCTCCATACCAGGTAAATATGGATCTTCTGAGCCATGCTAAACCGGGAGCCATTGTCATGCACTGTCTTCCTGCACACCGTGGATATGAGATCACCGATGAGGTGATTGACAGCAGTAGAAGTGTAGTCTGGGATCAGGCAGAAAACAGGATACACGTACAAAAGGCTCTACTCCTTCGGCTTTTAGCCTGAAAGAAATAGTTATATTATTTCTTTTTTTCTTATTTTGGTGGGTATTCTTCCTTATTCTGTTATCTCACGTTTGAAGATAAACATCGTTGAGATAAAACCGAAGACAATATTGAGGTAGAACATAATCAGTCTCCAGAGCAGGATAAATATGCCGAGGGCAGCTGTAGGGACAAAGAGAGCATATAATGAAGCTGCGGATAGTTCAGCAACTCCTGATGCCCCGGGAGTTATTGGTATCATACTCACAAGGGCTATGATGATCTGGGCCAGCATCGATTCCCATATTGCAGGAGGCAGACCAAGACCCATCAGGATCACTGAAGCTACCACAAACTCTGAGAACCAGAATAAGATGGTGCAGATTGATCCCCATATAAAGCCTGATTTACCATGTCTTGCAAAGGCATTGATGCCAGAGCAGAAGTTATCGAACTCTACATCTGTACGGGTGATAATCTTCTGAAATGATGGTTTCTTCATCTTAATTTCTATCCAGTGAAGAAAACCCATAACCATCCGTTTTGCCGGGTCCGGATACCTGACTGCATACAGGAGCAGGAAAATAAAGAAGATCAAAAGGAACAGGGAGAAGAAGATAACAAAGATGATTCCGCTCGAGAGCGTCCAGATTACGCTTCCCATAATAAAGATGCTGCAAATACTGAGAGCTACAAGCATTACAGCATCGAGAACACGTTCCATGATCACTACAGCAGTTGCATCACCAACTGACATCTTAGCCTTGTAAAGTTCATGGATCCTGACCGGCTCTCCTCCGGCCTGACCGGGAGTCAAAGCACCGGCAAGGAGATTTGCAACCACCATATTATAGCAGTGAGAATATGGGACATGGTACCCGAGCGATAATGACATCTTCTGGATACGGAAGGCCCAGAGAGCAAAAGAGACAAACCTGAGTGCAAGTGCAAGCATCAGGAAGAAAATATTCATGTGTGTCAGGTAGACAAGGGTCTGTTCATTGAATGTGGACCCTACCATAACAGCCAGAATGACAACACTGATCCCGATTGAGATATATATCCATTTTTTCTGGCTCTTATCCATTCTATCTCCTGGTATTGATATTAAACTGAGTTAGATGTACCCGGCTGATATATCTCTTTTATGAATCTTGTCACGAATTCTCTTCGAGTTTAATAGGAAAAAGTCCGAGGTTTTCCATAACCTGTCCGGCTTCATAAAGCCCGCCATCAAGGTATACTGCACCGACGAGAGCTTCGATACATTCAGCCAGAACCCGGCCTGATGACCAGATATGCATCCTGCTTTCTCCGTTTCCCCAGTGTATGTACTCGTGAAGATGAATATGTTCACCCGATCTACGAAGGATGGACATGTTTACTAAATCCATCTTCCTGACTGATATCTCACCTTTGTCACTGCCTCCCTGCTCTACAAGCCGGGTGAGGATATGGAGTTCAATCACGGCATCACCAAGTGTTGCCAGTGCATCCATATGGTCAGTATCTGGATATCCTAGTTCCTGACAGTATGCCTTTCTGCTGAGTGCCCTTTCCAGGATATTGTGGTCGGTAAAGTTGTATCCGATAACGTCTTCCAGATCAGGCTGGTCAGCAGAATATTGCATGTTTATTTTAGTGGTTATTTTGTCGCCAGAAGTTCACAGATACTTCGTGCTGCTTTCTTTGCTCCACCCATTGCCAGAATGACTGTTGCTGCCCCGGTTGTGACATCGCCGGCTGCGAAGATCTTTGGATGGGAGGTTTTCCCATCACCATCGGCAACAACATTTCCTGCACGGCCACGCTCAATACCCTCGATCTCCCGAACCAGCACCGGGTTGGGTCCCTGACCGATTGCCTGGATGACAACATCACAATCGAGTGTGAAGGTATCTCCCTCTATTGGTTTTGCTGCCGGTCTTCCACTTGCATCAAGTTCACACATCTGCATCCAGATGCATTCAACACCGGTTACTACCTGTTCGCCGAGGATTTTGGTTGGGTTTGCACAAGTGATGAACTCGATACCTTCTTCTTCAGCATGGTGTGTTTCTGCAAGACGTGCAGGTAAATCTTCGATGCGACGGCGGTATATCAGAGTGACTTTAGCGCCCATCCGACGTGCTGTCCGGGCCGCATCCATAGCCACGTTTCCTCCACCTACGACAACTACCCTGCTTGCCTTTGCGATTGGTGTGTCGAATGCTGGGAATTTATCAGCATGCATCAGGTTTACTCTTGTCAGGAATTCGTTTGCAGAGTAAACACCGTTGAGATGCTCACCTGGAATATTCATGAAGTATGGAAGACCTGCACCGGTTCCGAGCATGACTGCATCATAGGTAAGAAGTTCTGCAAGTGGTACGCTCTTTCCAACAAAGTGGTTGAGTTTTACTTCAACGCCTAAAGCCAGTACCTGGTCGAGCTCGGCTTTCACGACATCTTTGGGGAGTCTGAATGCAGGAATTCCGTAGGTAAGAACCCCGCCTGGGAGATGCAGTGATTCATACATGACCACAGCATGACCTTCTCGGGCAAGTTCTCCGGCTGCGGTAATTCCTGCCGGTCCTGAACCAATTACTGCTACCTTTTTACCGGTTGATGGTTTTTTAGTCTGGGGTTTGATGCCTGTCTTTCTTTCTTCATCGGCTGCGAACCGTTCGAGCTGACCGATTCTTATCGGTTTGTCTTTCTTTGAGAGGATACAGAGGACTTCACACTGGGTTTCCTGTGGACAGACTCTTCCACAGATTGCCGGAAGCATGTTCTGTGTTTTTATTGATACAGCTGCTTCTGCAAACTTTCCCTCTGCGATTGCTGCTATAAACGCAGGGATATCAATGTTTACCGGACAGCCATCCACACATGCCGGTTTTTTACATTGAAGACACCGGTTTGCTTCCGTTACTGCCTCCTCTGCTGAAAGACCGGTGTCTACCTCCAGGAAGTCATGAATCCTGATATCTGCCTGACGGTCTCCCATCTATTTCCCCTCCTTGCATGAACATCCCTGTTGATTCCACAGTGCCAGTGCCTCTTTCTCCTGGTCCATGTAGTAACGCTGCCTCTGCATCAGCAGGTCAAAGTCCACCTCGTGTGCATCAAACTCCGGGCCATCAACACATGCAAAAACAGTTTTCCCGGCAACCTGGCACCTGCATGATCCGCACATGCCGGTGCCGTCGACCATGATAGGGTTCAGGGATACAAAGGTCTTGATTCCCTTCTCCCTTGTTGCCATTGAGGTTATCTTCATCATGATTGCAGGTCCGATGATCCAGACTGCATCGATCTTTCGTTCTGCAACGAGTTCTTTGAGAACATCTGCTGCAAATCCGTGTCGTCCCTTGGAACCATCATCAGTGGTGACATGAAGTTCGTCACAGATCTGCTTCATCTCATCCTCAAAGATAAGCATCCCTGCATTCCTTGCACCAATAATCCCGATGACTTCATTTCCTGCTTCTTTAAGTGCCTCGGCAATACATGGTGTTGAAGAAATCCCAGCGCCACCTCCAACGATGACACAGGTTCCCCACTTTTTTACCTCGCTTGGGTGTCCGAGAGGGCCGACAATATCAGCGATTGCATTGCCCGGTTTAATTGCTGCAAGAGCATGAGTGGTCTTACCCACAGCCATGAAAACAATCCTGACAAGGTCTCCACAAGCGCGGGAGATGGTAAGGGGTATACGCTCTCCGGTCTCGTCAGTGCGGATTATTACAAACTGCCCCGCCTTTGCGTTTCGTGCAACATGCGGTGCGTTGACCCAGATTTCAAAAATCTTGTCTGCTATCTCGCTG
>QKDV01000103.1 GCA_003251955.1 Methanospirillum hungatei | reverse complement strand
AAATTATTCGGGTAATAGTGATCTTGGAGAAGAGAACGGATTTGTAAACACATTACTCCTTCTTCTCAAGGATGTAGGTGTTGACCTCTCGTATGGGGAGGATGGTGAAACGGTTTTCTCTATGGTGAATACATCCCTGACCCGGATCATAACAGATCTCTCATCCGGGAACACCGAAGGGTTCACTGATATACCACTCATCAACGAAACCCTTTCGTATCTGCATATTGCTCCTGAAGATATCATTGTGGATCCTGAGGAAGTTCAGGATACTATGCCAGCTCTGGACTCCTATTCCTCACAATATAATAACAACAATGCTCATGTATGATCATCAAAGCAGATAGATTCATAGACGCTGACCGCGAACGTATTCCTGGGCTCTGTTGAAAAATTCGCTGATCTCATTTTTCTTTCCTGATTACGATTCCGGATGTCGGAGCGACTCGCTCCTTATTGGGAGAAAACTGATTCTTCCAATCATGCTCCTGATACTGTTACTTAGCCTCTTTTTCATCCAATACAACTCTCAACAGATACTATACTCGTATGATGAATTAGAGGAAGGTGGCACATACTTCTCTCTTCTGGCAGTTCAAAGCCTGGTAATATCCCATGGAGATACGCTTCAAAAAACAACCCTGGATTATGCAAAATGGGATGAAACTGCGGATTTTGTCAAGGAACCAACAGATCGGTACATTCAGCAGAATTTCCAGATACGATCCCTAAAGAATCTCGGAATCACCTATGTTGCGATCTCTGATTTGGAAGGAAAACTCCTCTACCTGAAGCAGTATGACCCCGATTCATACAGTGAGATAGATCCCGGTTTTCTTCCGAAAGAACTCTCGTCATCAGGCAACGATGCAGAAATAACACAGACATCTCTCGTATATGTGAATAATACTCTCCTCCTTATCTCAAAGTCCGGGATTAGCAACTCTGAAGCGACGAACCCGAGTGTTGGAACCCTCATCTTTGGAATTCCGTTTGAGCCCTATCTTTCCAAAAAAGTCCATGACCTCATGCTTGATGAATCAACCGTTCAGGTTCTTTCCCCTGTTTCTTCTGGAGGAGTGGTTCCTTCATTTGATATCACCACCAGACCAACCATGTCCCATGGGGTATCGAATGATACCTGGAAGGTGGGAACACTCTCATATACTGATACTTCCTCCTCTTCAACTCTCCAGATCAGCATCTCCGGTGAAAACCGCATCCTGTCTCACGGGAAATCTTTTGTCTTAACTTATTTCATCCGCTCTGTTCTCTTCTGTATCTTCGCCATAACTCTGGGAATTTTGATTATACTCTATCTTTTCCGTAGGCATGATCAGGCCTGTTCACATATCAACGTTCAGAACAGTGAACTTGGAGCCTTCAAAGAGCGGCGTGAGATACTAGATAAGTTCCACCAGGTTCTTGACCAGTACCTATATGGTGGTCTTGAGAGCGATCAGAACATTCCTCTAATCACAAAGACTGCCGGAAGCATACTGAAGACTGAGGCTGCTTTCTACACAAGGTTTGATGGTGAAGGGTATTCTCTTGTAAGTTCCTGGCCCGATCCGAAAAACCCTGTTCACGACTGGCTTGCAGGATTTTTCTATTCGCAGCCCGAACTTCCTGATTCTGCTTTCTCTTCAGGGGGAGATCTTGTGATGTCTGTTGATGATCTGCCTGAAGAAGGGAAAAACCTCCTGAAAACTTCGTACCCGAGGGTACGGATGATCGTATCAAGAGGGATCATGGTTTCCGGGAATCTGGCTGGTGATCTCTCCCTCCTGTTATCTGGTGATGAACCTGAAAGTGAGGTGAATCAGATCATGCTTGATCTTATGGTTCATGCACTGAGTGGAGAAGAGAACCGGAGAAGAACCAAGGGTGCCCTTAAAAGGCGCGACACTCTGCTTGAAGCTATCGGGTACTCAGCTGCACAGATGATAGGTGATCTGAGCCCCTCCTCTATCGTTGAGATTCTTCATAAAATTGTTATAAAAATGAGGGTCAGTGAGGCTCACTTTTTTGCCTGGCATGCCGGGGCAGGAGATCCTGTCCTGACCCATGATTATGTCTGGGTTGATGAGGCATCAGATTTTACCGAGGATCAACTGACCTGGGAAGAGATTTTCGAGAGTCATTTCAGATCCGTGATTTTTGAGATGAACGATCCCATCGCCGGCCCTACAGAGAAATTTATCCCAGAGCAGAAGAAGTTCCTTGCCGATCATAATATCAGGTCTATTGCCCTGATTCCGTTCATCTCACGAAGAGAGAACCGCGGGGTGCTGATTCTTGCAGATCGGCTCCGGGAGCGCTCGTGGCACGGTTCTGAACTTGATGCCCTTCGCATTGCTACTGACTTATTGATGGCTACACTGGCAAGGGTTGATTTAGAAGAGGAGCATCGTAGAAGGGAAGAAAACTTCCAGCAATTCTTTGACCACCTCAATGACTTTGTCTTTATCCTTGATTCTAATGGCAGGATTATCACGGCAAATCTCTTTGCACA
>QKDV01000267.1 GCA_003251955.1 Methanospirillum hungatei | reverse complement strand
CTCTTCTGTACATAAAAACACTTGCCATGCAATCGTAGGGGGTTCTAAATCGGAAAAAGAACTGAATTTCCCTTAAGATAAGTGAATCCTCGAATGAGAAGTTTAATAGTCGTAGATTTATCTATATCGTAATCAATCTATTCAATACAATAATGTATAAATATGTACAATCGAATACATGAGTGTACATGATTCAAACAAAAGATACATACAATCAGGTGATGCCATTGGACTGGAGTTTGCAGTGACAGGAGACTGCCTGCCATTGGATCTGTCATACGCTGCATTCAGGCAGCTGGCAGATAACCTACAGGAACCAGCACTCATACCAGTGACTATGACCATGCCGATTCCTGATGCCTCACCAGCAGTGCTGTACCAGCACCTACGAACCGAAAAGGGATTTCTTCTGGAATCAATGGAGGGAGTGCCCCGCCGGGCTGTGAGATCGATAATCGGAACAGAGATACAGGATCTCTTCATTCTGGATGGAAAAAACGGAAGATCAGATCCCATCGAGAAGATCCGCAGGTTCATGGACGGGTATAACCTATCAGGAAAGGCACCGGCAGGATTTACCGGTGGCCTTGTCGGGTACTGTTCATACGACATGGTCTCTGATCTAAATGAAGGGTACCTGGATGCAGGAAGAGAGGAGAATTGTCCGGTTGGAAAATTCATGCTCGCAAGATCAGGAGTCGTTCTTGATCACCAGAGAAATGTCTGCATGGTATTCTCCACACCACAGGTTAGTCCCG
Source organism: Methanospirillum hungatei (assembly GCA_003251955.1). Taxonomy (GTDB): domain Archaea; phylum Halobacteriota; class Methanomicrobia; order Methanomicrobiales; family Methanospirillaceae; genus Methanospirillum; species Methanospirillum hungatei_A. The sequence goes on along the minus strand of QKDV01000267.1, from coordinate 1,758 downwards.
GCGATGATCTCTCCCAGATATATACTGAGGCAGTTAAGCAGATCGCCACTCTCACAGATAAGATTCAGGGGATCAGCGAAGAGCAGATTTCTAATCGTGAATCCCAGGCACCCGTCAAAGAGATTCCTATCACATCCCCGATGGAGAAGGAAGAGTTTGAGTCAGCAGTCAGGAAGACTCTTGAACATATCCGGGCTGGAGACATATTCCAGGCTGTAGTCTCACGAAGGTTCCTGACACCCTTTACAGGAGATCCATTCAGAATCTACGAAGAGGTACGCCAGCTCAACCCGTCGCCTTATCTCTACTTCCTTGAGTTCGGGGATGAGACGGTCATCGGATCAAGCCCCGAGATGCTGGTCAAAGCAGATGGCGAGGATATTTTTACGGTGCCGATTGCAGGGACCAGGCCACGTGGAAAGGATGCTGCAGAAGATGCACAGCTTGCAGAAGAGATGCTTGCAGATGAGAAGGAGAAGGCTGAACATCTGATGCTGGTGGACCTTGCCAGAAATGATATCGGAAAAGTTGCAACCTTTGGATCAGTCAGGGTCAGCTCATTCATGGAGGTTGAAAAGTTCTCACATGTTCAGCACCTGACCTCACAGGTGACCGGAAGACTGGCGATTGGATCAGACAGGTTTGACGCTCTCGGCTCCTGTTTCCCTGCCGGAACTGTCTCCGGTGCACCAAAACTGCGGGCCATGCAGATCATTGCCGGGTTAGAACCGCACCCCCGTGGCCTGTATGCAGGTGCAGTAGGATACATAGGGTTTGATGACAGGCTCGAGTTTGCAATTGCGATTCGGACAACCGTTGTAAAAGACGGAGTAGCAAGTTTCCAGACCGGTGCAGGAATCGTAGCAGATTCAGATCCTACCCGTGAATACGAAGAGACAAAGCAGAAAGCCGGAGCCATGCTTGCAGCACTGTCACGGGCAGGTGCTATGTCAGGAGCACAAAAGCAGAAGACAACAGGAGGCCTGGCATGAATGTTACAATCGTGGACTGTTTTGACAGCTTCACATACAACCTTCATCAGCTTGTGGGAACACTCGGAGCCGACCCGGTAGCAATCACCTGCGACCAGGATATCAGTTTGATAGAAAAGACAAATTCCGACAGGATCATCCTCTCACCTGGACCAGGAACTCCTGAAGAGTCAGGAGTATGCCGTCAGGTAATCGAGCAGTATGCAGGTATTGTCCCGATCCTGGGGGTATGCCTCGGGCACCAGACGATCATCCATACGTACGGAGGAGAGATCGTAAGACTCTCTGAGCCGGTTCACGGAAAAACAAGCAGGATCTCACACACCGGAACCGGACTCTTTCAGGGAATATCTCAAGCTTTCACTGCAACCAGGTATCACTCCCTGACTGCTGACCGCTCAAGCCTTCCAAAAGAGTTCAGAATCACTGCAACTTCAGAAGGTGACAACTGCATCATGGCAGTCTCACACGAGCACCTCCCGCTTCACGGTGTCCAGTTTCATCCCGAGAGTATCATGACCCCGGCAGGACGCCAGATCATGGAGAATTTCCTGAAGACAGGAGGAGTCTGATGATTCACCAGGCAATTGAACGGGTAATAGCACGGGAGAACCTTCTTCCGGAAGAGGCAACCGCTGTGATGAATCAGATCGCAACAGGCAACGCAACCGGGGCACAGATCGGATCATTTCTTACAGCACTCAGAATGAAAGGAGTTACTGCAGGAGAGATTGCCTCATTTGCAAAGGTGATGCAGAACTGTGCC
>QKDV01000132.1 GCA_003251955.1 Methanospirillum hungatei | reverse complement strand
CCAGATTCAATCTTGTAACCAGGCTGCTTGAAACTGGCAAAGAGTGCCGGAACCTTCACGTAAAGGTCCCGTTTGTTATTCTCATATCAGGCATCTGCTGGATCCTCAGGGGCTTAGAATGGTATTTTATTGCTATGGCAATTGGAATCAGTTCAATCCAGTTTTTTGATGCCTTGTTCCTGAATCCATTATTAACACTCCTCTCATTTGTTCCGATAAGTCCCTCAGGAATAGGTTTTCAGGAGAGCGGAATTGTTGGAATTTTCTCGATTCTCGGGATTGGGCTCTCATCATCCCTCCTATTTGCTCTGCTAGTACGGCTTATTGAAACCGGGGTCGACCTCATTGGATTATTTGAGGTATTTCCCCTGATCCCGATTCAGATAAAAAAGATTGTATCCTGGCTTTTAAACAGCCGGAGAGCATGACTCCAGTGAGTCAGGCTTATTTTTTAACCCACTTATCTAAAGCTCTCTTCAATTCAGGGTGATCCTCAGCGTAGGTCGCAAGGGGTATCTCGGCCATCGCTGCATCAACCGCCTGCCGCATGGCTGTTGCTCCGGCACGAGTACCGTCAGGATGACCATGTATTCCACCCCCTGCCTGAAGGATCAGGTCACTGCCAAGAACCCGTATCTCATCAGCGACTCCACCGGGATGGAGTCCTCCGCTGGCCACAGGGAAAACACTGTTGATACCGTGCCAGGGGTGAGTGAGGGTCCGGTTATCACCGATGAGTTCCTGCATATCATGCTCCATCTTTCCTGAAACCGTCCCAGTATGGAGTTGATCACCGCCAAGCATCCGGACAAGCCGGCAGAATGGCCGCATCGCAATCCCGTGTTCACGGTTCCTCGTTATTGCAGCATGCATGGTCCGGTGAATATGAAGCGGGAGGTTGATGGACGGATCCTCGGCAACCACCCTGATAGCATCAAACCCACAGACGATCACATCGATCATCAGCATGTTTGCCCCCATCTCCTTCGCCTGCCTTGCCCGCTCAAGGATCTTATCCCCGGCAGTAGAGATGTTCACAGCATACAGCACATTTCTGTCAGTCTCTGACTTTACCTGATCGAGTTTCTCCATCACCATCGGGAGGCGCTCTGCAATCGGGCAGAACTTCTGATCGGTGAGGGTCTCATCGTCTTTGATGAGATCTACACCGCCGACTGCCGCTTCGTATGCGACTTCGGCAGTATCCTTTGGGTTCAGACCCACTTTTGGCTTTATGATAGTTCCCACATGGGGGCGGTCTGTTGTTCCGACCAGTTTCCTGACTCCTTCAATTCCAAATTTTGGCCCTTTGAATGGGATAATCTCCTTTGGAAACTCTACGTCAAGTAACCTTACCCCTGCGATCCGGGAAAGACCGAAGAGGTTCCCTGCAAAGACAGAGAGATACTGAGGGATGTTTCCAATCTCAAATATCTCCGCCGGGTACTTTATCGAGACCTCATATCCATTACCCGACGGGGTGATCTTCCCAACCTGCCCATCCAGATAATGGACGTACTCTTCCCTGGTTGAAACATCGGTCCAGGTTCCGGTGGTCTGTTCTTCGGCAATAGCACGGGCTGCCCATTCAGGGGTTATGCCCTCTTTCGGACGAAAATAATAGGTCGCAACTGCATATGCCATTGTTATTCCTCCTCGCAATACGAGTAATCAGTACAGAGATTTTCCATATCCCATTGAAGATGTTCTTTTATGATTGTATAAGCCATCCCAGGGGGAATTGCACCCTGCTCGGTAATGATGAGATCGACATACTCTGCCGGAGTTACATCAAAGGTCGGGTTACGGACTGTGACATTAGGGAGACCTGCCCGAACCGTATCAGGGAGAACCTCATCAGCAGGCCGCTCCTCGATTAGTATCCGCTCACCAAGGATTGTCTTTGGTGCAAACTTGTAGGTCTCTGCAGCAACCAGAAAATTCACCCGGGCCTCCTTGGCTGCCAAGGCTATCTGGGATGTCCCAATCTTATTGATGACAGCGCCGTTCACGGTGATGGCATCAGCACCGGTGATACAGAGATCAACCTCTTTCATAAAATACCTGGCTGCTGAATCAACGATAAAGTTTGTCTTAACTCCCGCATCTGATAGAGTTTTGATTGTGATATGCCCCTGGTTACGTGGTCTCACTTCGGTTGCATATACCTCAATATCCATTCCCTGGCGGTGGGCAGTAAGGATACACTGCAGTGCTGCCTCAGAGTTACAATGGGTCATGACTACATCTCCGTCCCTGATATGCCGGGCACCGATCTCACCGATCTTTGTTACTGCCTGCTCTGAGTGAGTGATGAATGTCTGGGCCCGCTCCTCAAGGCCCGACTTTGCCTCCTGCAATGTTTCCGCCATTGACAGGGGTTTTGATATAAGGTTGACCGCGTTGGGTAGTGAGACCGCCGTAGGCCGCACACCTGCCAGCATCTCTGATGCTACAAGCATACGCTCCCGGTATGATTTCAGATCCTGGTACGTGCCTGACCGGGAATAATCGAGCA
>QKDV01000111.1 GCA_003251955.1 Methanospirillum hungatei | reverse complement strand
AGCACGGGAGAGATCACAGTCCTCGTGCACGATGACTGCACCGTTCCCTCCGAGCTCAAGGGTAACCTTCCCACATTGTGCAAGGGCTCTCAGACGCCACCCTACTTCAGGAGACCCGGTAAACGACACGCATCCTATACGATGGTCTGATGCCAGGACTTCGGCAATATCGGGTTTGCATACCAGAACGCTGACCGCCGACGGCGGATATCCTGCCTCAAGCAAAAGCCGTCCAAGCAGGAGAGATGAGAGAGGGGTTGCAGAGGCAGGTTTGAGAATGATGGCATTGCCTGAGGCGACTGCTGGGCCGAGCTTGTGACAGGCAAGATTGAGCGGAAAGTTAAACGGCGTTATACCGAGGACCACACCGACCGGGAACCGCTGGACAATGCCTACACATCCTTCACCCGGCACCGTCCGATCCAGCGGGATCACTTCTCCACCAATCCGCACAGACTCCTCTGCAGATATCAGGATCGTCTCGATTGCCCTGTCCGTCTCACCTTCAGCATTCCGGCGGGGCTTTCCCCCTTCAGCGATGAGGAGGCTGATAAACTCCTCACGATGTTCTGTCATCAGTTCGGTAAGACGGCGAAGGATAGCAGCGCGCCGGTGTGCAGGAAGCAGGGCTGTCTCCCTTGCACCGAGAACTGCCGCCTGCAGGGAATCCTCAATATCTGCACTGCTCGAGCGGCATACCAGGCCTACGGACTCTCCTGAAAACGGGTTTTTAACCACAAACCTGTCATCAGTCTTCCGTTCAAGTCCACCTACGATGCATGGCCCCTCATCCATGCTATTGAGTGTGAGAGAGGAATTTTTATCTTCACCGCTCTTGCTCTGTAGTTTCCAGATTCCCTGAAATCAAGGGATATGTATCAGATTACAGTCATGATGCAACCAGATGGAGCAATGCTCCGGCCCCAAGTCCCAGGAGAAGTGTATAACAGGCGATGAGCAGGGCTGTCTTCCATCCCATCTCCTTCGAAAGAACAGCGATGGTTGAGATGCATGGAACAAAGAGAGTGCTCACGAGTGCGAAGATATAGAGCTGAAGCGATGTCAGCGCTGACGGCAGGTTCGCAGTGCCTGCAAGAACAATGAGGGTCTCAAACGCCATCTCCTTGCGAAGGATGCCGAAGAGCAGGGCTGTAGATGCAAAACCGGGAAGGCCGAGCACCTGTTCCATGAACGGGGCGACCGCGTTCTGGAAGAGGGCTGTGATCCCATAGAACCCGGCAAGTCCGAGGATGACACTGCTAACCATCAGAAGTGGCATTGCAATCACCAGGAACTCCCTGATATGCAGCCAGGATCTCGTGATAACCTGGGAGAGCCGGGGAGTGCGGAGCGGGGGAAGTTCAAGGACCATACCGAGAGGATTCCCCGGAGTTATCCTTGATAGAATGACACCGGTTATGACGATAAGCACAAAGACGATGAAGTAAAGGGAGAGAGCAGCGGCAATACCGATGAAAGCTGCAACAATGCCTGCAATAATAACAGTCCGGGCTGAACACGGCACCATCGTTATAAGGACAGCCGCTATCGTCCTCTCACGTTTCGTCCCGAGCTGGCGGATTCCCATGATGGCAGGAACATTGCACCCAAGACCAAGAACCATCGGGATGATCGCCTGACCATGCAGACCGAACCGGTGCATAACCCGGTCGGCAAGAAATGCAATCCTTGTCATGTAGCCTGAGTCTTCAACAAGCGAGATGAGCAGGTAGAACGTGAAAACATACGGGAAGGCAACCCCGAGTCCGGCCTGAATTGCGATCGCGAGTGAGAGGAGCACCTCTGATACCAGGGGATCAAATCCTGCCGTTCTTATAGGATTGACCAGGATGAACTCGAATATGTTGACAACGATCTCTTCCAGGTACGACCCTATCACAAACACGATCGTCAGCATAGAGGCGAGGAAGACGAGCATGATCGGAATGCCGGGAAAAGCCCTGGTCAGGTACTGATCAGGGTCTGAGAAGACTCCCGGAGTGACTCTGGTCACCACCTCTGACGCGATATGAGAGGCAGCATGATGGCGGTTCGCTGCTATCAGCTGATGAGCAGACATCCGGTGCTCATCGATGATCTCAGGCACTATTGTCGCTGCCGCATCCATCAGCACCGGATCAGTCCCAATCCCCTGAAGGGCAAGGAGGGCTTCAGCACGGCCGGTACTGGCAAGCTTCTGCAGGCTCCTGACTGCTGCCTCGATATGCAGATCATACTGGACCGGGTATGTCCCGACCTTTGCATGTGTTCTTGCAAGAGGAATGATCTGATCGATGTTTCGCCCGAGAGAGGCTGCAGTAGAGATGACCGGAACTCCGATCAGGGATGAGAGATGATCGATATCAATAGTGATCCCTGCTTTCGTTGCCTCATCCACGATATTGATGATCACAACGACCGGCAGGTTGAATTCAAGCAGCTGGAGAAGAAGATACAGGTTGCGTTCAAGATGGGTCGCATCAAGGATGATGGCATACACGTCGAACGTCTTGTTTACAATG
>QKDV01000166.1 GCA_003251955.1 Methanospirillum hungatei | reverse complement strand
GAGCCTGAATCATCAGTGCAGACTCTCTCGAACCTAGATAAACCATCAAAGAATAGAAAGAAGAGACTAAGGATCAGATCAAGGCTCCAGAGTATCCTCAAGGATTTTATCGGGGGAGTTGAACCGGCTCATACCTCACCTCAAACTGATGAACTCAGGTCAATACATATATCTGGGCCTGAAGAGACTCAAAAGCCCAAAAACCAGAAGATAGCAGCCGAGGAAGAAGACCATAATCTGCATTCCCCTGACTGGTGAGATCAGGAGAAACAGACCTACTATTACTGTAAGGGTTCCCCCGAGAAGGGCGAGAATATAATACAGTTTGTCTCCTGATAAGCGGGAAGCAAACACAAGCTGTCCGGCACCAAGAAAGAACATCCATACCCCAAGGAATATTCCAAGTACTGACACGGCAAGATCAGGTGAGACGAGTGCCGCTATTCCAAGACAGAATCCCAGTATCCCAAGAAGAATCAGAGGGAGCCCTATCCCAGAGCCCCGCATCATTCCCCCGGTTATAATCATACCTATTGATATCACCAGCACTATCGCGGAAAGAACCGCCCCGATTAAACTGGTGATGAACGGGGCAAAGAGAAGAATGATGATGCCGAATATCAGTGCAACAAGGCCCGATGAACGTTGATTTTGCGGTGATGAGATCCAGATAAACTCCATGGTCTGATATTCACTCAATCGCTATTTCAGTATGACGATACAGATTAAAACCACTAAACTAAAAAATGACAAAAACGAGTGCATCGACCGGGACTCGAACCCGGGTTTAGGCGTTGGCAACGCCTAGTGATGACCACTACACTATCGATGCGTAAGTGCTCTACAAGGTGGCATTCATAGACATATATAATTTTTGATATTAATCCCATCACGAGTACCACCATCATTCAGGAACATAACACGCGCCCACAACCATAACCCGAAATCAAGCAGATAAAAATATAAAACCTGATGGGATTTGACATAAAATTAGGGTGAATTTTAGACAGATTCATATTTTTCAGTCCCCAATTTCTTACAATGATACCCCTCATGGTTGACTGTTCTCACAAACCGGTGACCATCTTTGGAGGGGGAGAAGTGGGTGCACGCAAAGCCAGGTACTTTGCGAGTGAAGCTGATGTTACGGTCTACAGCAGATCGTTCACGCAGGCATTCGAATCACTCCCGGTAAAACAGATCAAAACAACAATACCAAAGGATGAGATGAAAATCGCCGATCTCATCAGGGGCACATTTCTAGTTATCACGGCAACTTCAGATCCTGATCTTAACCAGATAATTGCGGCCAGATGCAAAACAGAGGGAGTACTCTGCAACAACGCAACAGACCCTCCTTCTGATGTAATCCTCCCGGCAAAGTTCACCGGTGAGAGGTTTACCATTGCGGTAAGTACCAGGGGGGGAAGTCCGGCTGTTGCACGATTCATCCGGGAACAGATTGAGACTACCTGGCCGGATCTCGACCTGATGATTGATTTGGAAGAAGAACTCAGAGCCGAACTTAAAAAGCATCAGATCCCAGAAACAAAGCGCAGAGACATCCTGACTGCAGTTCTGCATGACCATGAGACATGGCATAATCTTCAGAACGGAACAGAGGATGTACTCAAAAAGATCAGGGAGAAATATCTTACATGAGACCAACCCTCTTCGCCCCTCTGACTATTGCTGGAATATCACATCATACCGCATCGGTTCCGGAGATCGAAGAGTTCAGATTTTCTGATGAAGGGGAGTTTCTCACCGAAGCTCGTGAATGGTTCAAGGGAGTTGCACTTCTTCAGACCTGCAACCGCGTCGAAGTGATCGTCCACGGAGAGCCTGACATCCTTGTTGAGTTTCTCCATAGCCGGGGGAGAACTCGGTTCAGATTATACCAGGATCAGGAAGCACTCTCGCACTTGCTTGATCTTGCAGCAGGGATAGACTCGCTGATAATCGGAGAGGATCAGATCCTGGGCCAACTCAGAAGATCTCTCGCCCTTTCAGAAGAACTTGGTGTTGCAAGCCCAATCCTTGCCCTATGCATCAACAAGGCGATCCATACCGGATCCGAAGTCCGCAGAAGGACCGGGATCAATAATGGTGCAATATCAGTCGGTTCAGCCGCAGTTCTCCTTGCCGAAGAACAACTGCACACACTTGATGGAAAACGCATTCTCATCCTTGGAAGCGGTGAGATGGGAGTGCTGGTTACCCAGGCACTTGCAGTAAAGAGACTCTCTGCCATTTACGTAGCAAACAGGACACTGGACAGGGCCCGGGTTCTGGCTCATAAGATCGACGGGACAGCAGTGCCAATGGATGATCTGTACCGGTACCTCGCCCTTTCAGATGTAGTAATCTGTTGCACTGCTGCTCCCCACCCGGTTGTCCGTGCAAATGATGTCAAAGAGGCGATGAAAGGGAGGACATGGCCCCTTGATGGAGAGGTAAAACCTATCATTATCGTTGATATTGCCCAGCCGCGTGATGTGGAAGAGGAGGTTGGATCGATCGAC
>QKDV01000142.1 GCA_003251955.1 Methanospirillum hungatei | reverse complement strand
TATCCGTGCCTTCTTTGGAGGTTCCATCTTGACAAACTCCAGCTTCACAACCTTTTCAGGTGGTGCCTCAAGGATAGCCTTTGAGACCTGATCCATCATTGCATAGAATCTGGTCCGCTCTTCTTCGGTAGCCTGGCCGGAAAAGACCTTTGGCCTGAGTTCATCCATCTCCGGTTTTTGCGGCATAAACTCCTCAAGGCAGGTTATGGCCCTGACTGCTCTGTCGCTCTTACGACAGTAGAAAGTGAACACATGCTTTCCATAATCATGGATGATCAGGTTTCCTTTTCCTGCCGTGCATCCGGTGACCACCTGGATTGCATCCACTCCGCAGGCATCAGTCTCTGCGATGGCAACGAGTTCTTCATCCTTAGGTCTTGAAACCCCAAGTGCCTTCATGGCTGCAATGGCAACCTGGTACCCACTTGAAAGGCCGGGACATACATGTCCGTGAAACTCTACCGCATCTTCAAATGATGCGTATTCTGGCTGCGTTTCTGTAATTGTTGAATGTTCTGAACACATAGTAATCGTTAATTCTCCTGATGCACCATTCCGGCGCCGGGGCAGCCGGGCATGATGCACGTTATACCTTCTATTGTCCCCATGATTACTGGCAGGCCATAGACCTCTTCGATGATCTGAGGGGTTACACAGCACCTGTCTCCCTGGAAATGAATCCTGCCATTCTTCAGGAAGATAAACCGGTCTGCATACCTGAATGCCTGGTTCAGATCATGCATCGTCATCACTGCGGCAATTCCGTGTTCTCTTACGATCCCATGGATTGTTGACAGGATCTCAACCTGGTTCTTCAGGTCAAGACTGCTTGTCGGTTCATCCAGAAGGAGAATCCGTGGTTCCTGAACCAGGGCACGTGCGATTGCTATCTTCTGGAGTTCTCCGCCACTCATCTCATCAATATACGAGAGTCGGAGATGTTCCATGGATAGCCGGGTGAAGACAGCATCCACGATACTTAGATCATGTGGTGACACATCCCATTTGATATGAGGCCGGCGTCCGAGGAGAACGGCATCAAAAGCGGTCAGTCTCCCGGTCTCTACCCGCTGGGGGACGTATCCTGCCCGTCGTGCAATCTCAACGGTATCAAGGCTACCGACTTCAGCACCATCAAGGTAGACCTGCCCGCTCATTGGTTTCAGGATCCGGTTCAGACATTTGAGTAGTGTGGTCTTTCCTACACCGTTTGGTCCGAGAATCGCAACAATCTCTCCATGATTCGCCTCCAGTGCGACATTTTCAAGCACCTGGCGGTTTCTGTACAGAAATTTTAGTTCTTCCACGTTGAGAATCATCGATTGTATCCCCTGATAATGAGGTAGATGAATGCCGGAGCTCCCATGAAAGCGGTGAGAACAGCCACCGGTAGCACATACGGTGCGACGATAAGCCGTGCAACGGTATCTGATGCGAGGAGGAGAATTCCTCCCATTACACATGAACCAGGTATCAAAAACCGCTGATCGTCTCCGATGATCCTGCGGACCATGTGTGGGCATACCAGGCCTACAAACCCTATGACTCCAAGGAATGCAACAATAACAGCCGTAATCAGGGCCGCTACTGTCATTCCAATGAGACGGATCCTCTCAACATTTACGCCGAGCCCTTTTGCAGTCTCGGTTCCGGCATCGATGGCGTTGTAGTTCCATCGGTTTGATAAGAAGTAGATCGTGGAGAGTGAGACAAGTAAGGTCATAAGCCCGAGTTCAGGCCAGTTTGCCCGGCTCACATCACCAAACGTCCAGAATACAACCGCAGCGAGCTGTGTGTCTGAGGCAAAATACTGCAGAAACATAGTTCCTGCTGTAAACAGCGAGGAGAGTGCCACTCCGGTGAGCACCATCACTTCCGGAGATGATCCCCTGATTCTGGAGATCATCAGGATGATACCGGTTGCAATCATGCAGAAGATGAAAGCCATGATTGTCGTGGTATACGGGTTGTTGATGGTGACTGCACTGGCAATGGTTGAATGCATCTCGCCGGTCCCAAGGATGATCACCGAAATAGCCGCACCGAAAGCACCGGCATTTGATATTCCAAGGGTAAATGGTGATCCGAGAGGATTTCTCAGGATCGACTGCATTGCAACTCCTGCAACTGAGAGCCCTACTCCAGCAACGATTGCTGTTAAAGCCTGTGGGAGGCGGATGTTCCAGATAATTGCGTCCCATTTGGAGTTTACATTCTGTCCCAGAAGGGTGAGAAGCACATCTCCGGGAGGAATAGAGACTGCACCTACTGATATCGAGAGGATCAGGAGAAGGAATATCAGGACAATTCCTGCACATATGCAGAGAATTTTGGACTTTATATAGCAGAGATAATCAGCAGGAGCTTTTCCATCAGCGAGGTGCATGTGCTCTTCTCCAAAAAATGATGTGAATCCGGGAGTTATTCATTCCTGATTCAGATGGTCAGTTTGGTCAGTCCCAGGTTGTTGTACTGGGAGTTGATGTCCTTAAGTGGAGATGATCCAAGGAACTCGGTCATGATCTCATCTGCCTTGGC
>QKDV01000125.1 GCA_003251955.1 Methanospirillum hungatei | reverse complement strand
CATGAACCGGAGAAGGTTTACATCATCACGGAAACTGGATCACCTTCGAATCTGCCTTGAAGAAGATATTGAATCAGGAAGTACCGGGTTTGAAGATATCAGACTCGTTCACATTGCACTTCCAGATTCCGATATGGATACACTGGATCTCTCAACCGACTTCTTTGAACACCGGCTTGGATCCCCTCTCTTCATCTCTGCAATGACCGGAGGTCACCCGGAGACGACCCGGGTGAACAAGGTTCTAGCTCAGGCCGCACAAAAATACGGTCTTGGGATCGGAGTTGGATCGCAGCGGGCGGCAATTGAAGATAAGACTCTCGCCGAAACTTTCTCGATCGTTAGGGATACTGCCCCTGATGCGTTTATCGTCGGCAATCTAGGTATCGTGCAGCTCAGGGATCATGGAATCGGATGGGCTGAAGATGCAGTTGAGATGATCGACGCGGATGCACTTGCTATTCATCTGAACTTTCTCCAGGAGGCGACACAGCCTGAAGGAGATCATAATGCAACCGGATGTCTTGATGCTCTCCGGGAGCTCTGCAGGGATTTCAGGGTCCCGGTCATCGTGAAAGAGACCGGATGTGGATTCTCTGAGGAGATAGCCAGGCTCTGCTATGGGGCCGGGGCTGACTGCATCGATGTTGGTGGATACGGCGGTTCATCATGGGCTGCGATCGAGAGTTTCAGAGCAGGAAAAGGGGAAGCAGGCGGAGATCAGAGGCTCTCGGATCTCGGCGTGCTTTTTAAAGAGTGGGGCATCCCCACCGCGGTCAGCGTCAGTGAGGCTGTCAGATGTGGCGGCCCGGTGATAGCCAGCGGCGGGATCAGGACCGGGATTGACATTGCAAAAGCTCTGGTTCTCGGTGCTAAACTCGGCGGAATGGCTCTTCCCCTGCTCAAACCGGCATGCGATGGAATAGAAGCCCTGTCAGAGACGATAGAGACGATACAGCAGCAGCTGCGGATTGCTCTCTTCCTGACCGGACATACCCGGGTGTCTGAGATGCCCGATACCAGATGGTACGTAACCGGTCCGACTGCGCAACTGATACAGCAACAATAATTTACAGGAGGATACCAACTTGGACATTGAAGTCCTTGCAGTGGGCGGCTATAATGAATTTGGCCGAAATATGACCGCCGTCCGCTGCGGCAAGGAAATAGTCATAATTGATATGGGGATCAGGCTTGACTCCCTGATGATGCACCCTGATATCGAGATGGAGAATACCCATTCGCTCGATCTGATCGAGATGGGGGTCATCCCTGATGATACGGTGATGAACCAGATCGAGGGAACGGTCAAGGCAATCGTTCTCTCCCATGGTCACCTGGATCATCTTGGTGCTGTGCCAAAACTGGCACACCGGTATAATGCCCCAATCATCGGGACACCATACACAATTGAACTCGTCCGCCAGCAGATTGAAGGCGAGAAGAAGTTCGGGGTCAATAACAAACTTTACCCGCTCAAATACTCGCAACGATACACAATCTCAAACACACTCTCGCTTGAGTTAGTGCGAACCCAGCACAGTATCATCGATACTGCAACGGTTGTGCTGTACACACCGAAAGGTGCGATCGTCTATGCCCTCGACTTTAAGCTTGATAGGAACCCGGTTCTAGGCGAACCGCCGGACTTTGCAAAGTTGCGTAAGATCGGAAAAGAAGGGGTGCTCTGCCTAATCACCGAGTCCACCAACGTGAACAAGAAGGGTCGGTGTCCGAGTGAGCAACTTGCCAAGAGTATGGTCCGCGATGTGATGACGAGCTACGAGGATGATAAGAATGCTCTCATCGTCAGCACCTTCGCCTCTCATATTGCGAGAGTGAAGACCATTGCAGAGTGTGCTCATGAGATTGGACGAAAGCCCCTGCTTCTTGGAAGGTCAATGGAACGCTACTGTAGCACTGCAGAGCAGATGAAATACGTCAGGTTCCCTGATACCACCAGCATCTTTGGCAACCGCCGCGTTGTAGAGCGAACACTGCGTCGGATAATCAAGGGTGCCAGGGATGAGTATGTGCCGATCGTGACCGGTCACCAGGGTGAGCCCGGTTCTATCCTGACAAGGATAGCACAGAAAGACACCCCATACCGGATCGAGAAAGGCGATAAGATCATGATCAGTGCCCAGCTGATCCCGAATGACATGAACAGGGCACAGCGGTATCGGATGTTTACGATGATCAGTCAGCAGGGTGGGCGTCTCTTTGACGATCTTCACGTATCAGGACACGCATACTGTGAGGATCATTACGAATTTCTGAACCTGCTTAACCCCCAGTTTGTTATTGCTGCACACGGAGGTGTGAATCTCACCTCTGAGTACCTGAACCTTGCAACAGACTGTGGGTACACCCTGAACAAGGACTTCTTCCTGGCCAGCGGCAGAAACTGGCCTGAACGGTGAAAACTTATGGATCTGGAGACCTATCTGCGAAAAACTGCTACCGAGGTCAACACGCTGCTTGACCAGTACTACGGCAATCCCGGAACCGAATTATCAAAGGCATCAAACCACCTACTCTTTGCTGGTGGAAAACGGCTGCGTCCTGCACTCTTCAAATTAGCAGCTGATACCATCCGCTCTGGCAGTTCGGCAGGAATTCTACCTGCCGGCCTCGCTCTTGAAGTGACGCACAACTTCACTCTCATCCATGATGATATCATGGACGGTGATGAAACCCGGAGGGGAAAACCGACGGTTCACACCATCTGGGGTGAGCCTGCTGCAATCCTTGCCGGTGATGTGCTCTTTGCACGTTCGTTCTGTCTTGTTGCAGATGCGATTGCTCCTGATGCTGCAAAAGTTGAGGCTTCTGCACTTCTTGCCAGGACCTGCGTTGAGATCTGTGAAGGACAGCAGCTTGACATGTCATTTGAGTCCAGGCAAGATGTAACCCGTGATGAGTACCTTGACATGGTCACCAAAAAGACCGGAGGTGCTCTACGGGGCTGCGGCAGCGATGGGGGCATTGCTTGCCGGTGCATCAAAGCCACAGGTGGATGCTCTCTATACGTATGGATGCAGCATCGGGGCAGCATTTCAGATCCAGGATGATATCATCGATCTGATGGCACCTCCAGAGCAGTCAGGAAAAGACCAGGCTTCAGATATCAGGGAAGGGAAGCAGACGATCCTTGCGATTACTGCCCGTGAAAAGGGTGTTGACCTGGCTCCGTACCGCAGGAAACTTGATCCTGATGAGATCAAGGCACTCATCGCATTGCTCGAGCAGAAGGACGTGATCGCTGAGGTCCAGGGAACCGCAGATTCTATGGTCCGTGATGCCATCAACGGACTTTCTGTTCTTCGTGATTGTCCTGAACGCCAGCTCCTCTCTGAACTTGCCTACTTCTTTGTCCAGCGGGGGTACTGAATTGGACGATCTCAAGTCCATACTCCTGGGTGCTGCATTACAGAATGCAGTTAAGCACAAGAGTGTACCAGCAGCAGGAGCTGTGATGGGAGCTGTGATGGGTGGTCACCCCGAACTTCGGTCACGTTCCGGAGAGATCAAGGCCCTTCTTGGTGAGGTGATCGCCGAGGTTGCTTCTCTTTCGCATGAAGAGCAGGAGATGAAACTCGAAGAGATTGCACCTGACCTTCATGCAGCCCTTTCAGAAAAGAAGGAGAAGAAGAAGCACACACTTCCTGACCTTCCGAATGCAGAAGGCGGAGTGGTGATGCGGTTTGCCCCGAATCCATCAGGTCCTCTCCATCTCGGACATGCAAGGGCAGCTTTTCTCAATGATGAATACATCAAACGGTATGGTGGGAAGTACATCCTTCGCATTGAGGATACAGATCCCAAACGGGTTGATACCGATGCCTACGAGATGGTCCCTGAAGACATCAAATGGATGGGGCTCAATATCACCGAGACGATCTATCAGTCAGACCGGTTCCCGCTCTACTACGATGTCGGCAGGAGACTGATCGAGAAAGGTGCAGCTTACGTCTGTACGTGTGACAACGAGGAGTTCAAAAACCTCAAGATGCACAAGGCAGCATGTCCCTGCCGGTCACAGACAATAGAAGAGGCCGGAGAACTCTTTGACAAGATGCTTGAGGGAGGGTTTGCAGAGGGTGAGGTATCAGTCAGGCTCAAGACCGATCTCAACCATCCGGATCCTGCAATGAGGGATTATCCGCTCTTCAGGGTTCTTACATCTGTCCCACACCAGCGGGTTGATGCGATCGTCTATCCTCTCATGAACCTCTCGGTAGCTGTTGATGATCATCTCCTTGGCATGACACACGTGATCAGGGGTAAGGATCACATCGCCAATACCGGACGTCAGAAATTTATTTTTGACTACATGGACTGGAAACAGCCGGTGTACCGTCATTATGGCAGGATGGGAATAGAAGGCGTTGTACTTTCAACATCCCAGATGAGACAGGGGATTGTTGCCGGTGAGTACACCGGATGGGACGATGTCCATCTCGGAACCCTTCGTGCAATGGCCCGGCGTGGAATCGAACCTGAAGCGGTTAGAAACGCAGTTGTTGAGATTGGTATCGGGGAGACAGATATCCAGTTCTCGTGGGAGAACCTCTATGCAAAGAACAAGGAGATCGTGGATGCAAAGGCAGATCGGTTCTTCTTTGTTGCAGATCCAGTAGAACTCAACATCGAAGGTTCAGAGCCACATACTGCAAAGGCTATGCGATACCCCGGAGATGAATCAAGGGGATTTCGTGAGATCCCATTCACCGGCAAGCTTGTGATCCCAAGAACTGAACTTGAATCCGGTGCCTCGATGATAAGACTCAAGGATCTCTTCAACATCTCAATCACTAAAGATGGAAATTCATATTCTGCAGAGTACGCTGGTGATGAGCTCCAACAGGCCCGTGAGGCTAAAGCCCCGATCATTCAATGGCTTCCTTCTGGTTATGGAACACCATGCACCATAAAAAAGGCTGACGGCGATATGAGTGGCGTCTGCGAACCAGAAGTTTCAGAATGGATGGGCAGGATGATCCAGTTTGAGCGGGTCGGATTTACCAGAATTGATTCTGTGGGTCAGCAGATTGTGGCATATTATAGCCACCGGTAATTCTCTTCCTTTTAACGGTACCTTTTTACCTGATCTGATCCCTTCGCTTGTTAATTCTGGGATCCATTGAACCTGTTGAAGAGATTCCTTCTGATTCTCCTTGGATTATCATTAATACCACTGGTGATACTTGGTGGTTTTGTAATCCTGAATGAGATGAAGGTGACCGATGCGATTGCATCACACATTTCAGATACCCACGATAAGATTGTAAATTCTTCAACGAAAGCTCTTGACTCTCTCGGAGTCAGGGTAATACAGTACCAGTCACAGGCTGTTGCTCATGAACTGGGCCTTTACATCCGTTCACACCCTGATTTGACTATTATGGATCTACAAAATGATCCGGGTTTTCTTAATCTGACCAGTAAGGCGGTAGGAAAAACCGGGTACTTTGGGATCCATGAGCGTGATTCGCTGATAACCCGCTTTCATCCCAATCCTTCTCGCATAGGGGAAACCTTTGAGCCCCTCAGGGAAATACTTCCTGACTTTTATTCGATCGTCAAAGAGGCACAGCGTAAAGGGGAAGCTGGTGGTTTTTATGACTGGATAGATCCTGATGGTTCTGTAAAGAAGAAGTACCTTTACTTTTCGACAGTTGATATCCCTACCGCAGATAACATTACTCTTCAGGTTAGTGCAACTACATACCTGGATGAGTTCTCATCGCCTTCCCGCGATCTCTCACAGGATCTCACAAAACAGAACAAAGTATTGTTGTATTATCTGATGGATGAGGTGACTAAATCACAACAGGTTCTGTTAATCATCATCGTAGTTACATCAGGCTTCATTCTCTTGATTGCATATCTCTCTTCAAGGACTATTATTACCCCTATTCGTGAGCTTACTGCAGTAACCAGCAGGATAGGTGCCGGGGATCTGCATGGCAATGTTCCCGGAACTAATAGAGGAGATGAGATAGGGATTCTTGCTCGGGCTATCAGGAACATGCAGGAAGAGTTGAGTACTTCATATACAACTCTGGAGGATCAGATCAAAGAACTCTCTCTTTTGCAGAAAGAACTCAGACTTTCTGAAGAATATTATCGTGTCTTGTTTGAGAGG
>QKDV01000146.1 GCA_003251955.1 Methanospirillum hungatei | reverse complement strand
TCCTACATGATGTACCGTACCAGACTGAAGAGGTACAACACGAGGAGTCGGTCATCCATTACGAGGATATTGGAGGGTTATCGCGTGAAATAAGCCTTATAAGAGAGATGATAGAGATCCCGCTCAGGTATCCGAAGGTCTTTGAACGTCTCGGTATTGATCCACCAAAGGGGGTACTCCTTTATGGTCCGCCAGGAACCGGGAAGACCCTCCTTGCAAAAGCCGTCGCAAGTGAGGTTGATGCACATTTTGTCCCTCTATCCGGCCCTGAAGTGATGAGCAAATACTACGGTGACTCGGAGAAGAAGATCCGTGAGATATTTGACTCTGCCAGGGAGAAGTCCCCGTCTATCATCTTCATTGATGAGATAGACTCGATCGCGCCCAAGCGGCAAGAGACAGCAGGAGAGGTTGAACGTCGTGTAACAGCCCAGTTGCTCACTATGATGGACGGGCTTGCATCAAGGGGACAGGTGGTTGTTATTGCGGCCACGAATATTCCTGATGCCATTGATCCTGCTCTCAGACGGGGAGGAAGATTTGATCGTGAGATCGAGATCGGTATCCCTGATCGGGCAGGGAGGCTTGAGATCTACCATGTCCATACCAGGAACATGCCACTTGCACCAGATGTAGATCTTGAGTCATATGCTGAGCTGAGTTACGGATTTGTCGGTGCCGATATTGCCCTTCACTGTAAAGAGGCCGCGATGCACGCCTTACGCGGAATCATGGTTCAGATGAAGGAAGGGCAGGAGGTTCCTCCTGAAGTAATCGACAACCTTGTCATCTCGGATCGTGATTTTATCGAGGCTAGAAAATCTGTCGAACCATCTGCGATGAGGGAACTCTATATCGAAGTTCCTGAAGTTCCCTGGGAGATGGTGGCTGGCCTTGATCGGGTCAAGTACGAAATCGAAAAGGTTATCGAGTGGCCGATAAAACGTAGGGAAGCCTTTGAAAAACTGAAGATCCATCCTCCAAAAGGGATTCTACTCTTTGGTCCTCCCGGGACTGGTAAAACCCTACTTGCTAAAGCGATAGCAGCGAAGTCCAGGATGAATTTCATCGCGATAAAGGGGCCTGAACTCCTCTCCAAGTGGGTTGGAGACTCTGAAAAACAGGTTCGGGAAGCGTTCAGGAAAGCACGACAATCTGCACCTGCCATCATCTTTTTCGATGAGATCGATGCTCTTGTTCAGAAACGGGGTCAGCAGGGTACCACATCCAGGGTGGGAGAGAGTGTACTCTCACAGATCCTGACCGAGATGGATGGTATTGAAGAACTGAAAGATGTAATTGTGGTTGCAGCAACGAACCGGCCTGATATGCTTGATCCTGCCATCCTCAGACCTGGTAGGATTGAGAAACATATCTATGTCCCGGCACCCGATGTGCATGCACGTGAAGCAATTCTCTCCCTCTATCTTGGCGATATAAGGGAACTGCTTGATCCTTCTGTAAGTCTTCATGATCTGGCCGGCCGGATGCAGTACTATGTAGGTGCGGATATTCAGGCATTTGTCAGAGAACTCAAACTGATCGTTCTTGAGGAGATCCTTTCACTGGATGCTGAGTCTGCAGAACAGTACCAGATCAGGATTGTGGAGGATCAGATTGATCGTGCCCTTGAAGCGGTAAAAGGAACACTGGGAAGCAAGACTCTAGAAGGTTTTGAGGTTGGTGCATGGGAAATCCTCTATCCAAGATCCCAGCGAGATATCCTGATGCGAGCTGCAATAGCAGTGAATCAAGCCGATAAGTTAAACCTCATTGCTCCTCTTCCTGAAACAATAGCGTTGATTGTTTCTGAACTTCGTGATATCACCTTCTGGCAGGAAAAAAATTTTAAGAGGATTGCTGATCTTACCCGTGATCTTGATATTTTTATAAAACAGGTTCAGGAAGGTCAGCAAAGTGGTTAATATCTGGCCTTTTTTATAATTGCCTTTCTTCTTCAATCATAATACCGGTTGCGTAGTATAAATAAAAATAATTCTTCGTCTTGATCTCCCTTTTTCAGAATAATATTGTGCCATTCAATTATCGGCGCTATTATTACGCAATTTTTAACGAAGAAACCATGAAGCCCAT
Source organism: Methanospirillum hungatei (assembly GCA_003251955.1). GTDB lineage: Archaea > Halobacteriota > Methanomicrobia > Methanomicrobiales > Methanospirillaceae > Methanospirillum > Methanospirillum hungatei_A. Next base: position 7,616 of record QKDV01000146.1, on the reverse strand, counting down.
CATTATCTATAGTCATCTATGCCGTTTGTTGTGGGATAGTGGTATTTTAGCATTATTATTTTATCCCTCTTAATTTCCAAATAAAATTATCCAATATTTTCGATAATTATCTTGATATCACGCATAAAAAATTCTAAGTCATTACACATAAATTTAAATATCCATGTGCCCTAACTTATGGTGAATACTTTGAAGGGGATTATCAAATGCCTACTATTCGTGACATAACACTTATTGTTCAGGAAGCACCTGTCCAGGATAAGGGAAAAGACGTTGCCCGTCTTTCCTGGGAAACCATGGAGAAATTGGGGCTCTCTCGTGGTGATGTTGTAGAGATTGAGGGAGCATACAAAACTTATGCTCTCGTCTACCCGGCAAGTTCCCCATGGGCTGACGTGATCTACATTGACGGGAACATCAGGAGAAGAGCTGGTGTCGGTATTCGTGAACAGGCCATCATCAGACGAGCAGAACCGAAGGAAGCAAAGAAGGTTGAGTTCCAGATCATCCAGGATGTCCCTGGACTGGACATTCGGGAACTTGAACAGTTTCTTGCAGAGCAACTCAAAGATAATCTGCTCTTCACTGGAAAAGACATTGCCATCCCGGTTGAAGGTGCTGAACGTGATCCGTTTGATGATTTCTTCAGGTCGCGTTCCTTTGGTGGTGGTTCGTTCTGGAGTTCTCCGACAACCTATGCAGTAGTCAGGATCACTGGAACCGATCCTGAAGGTGCTACAATATCTTCGCAGAAAACCCGGTTCTCGGTAATCAGGGGAGGAAAACAAGCATCTTCAACATCTGGGCGGGCAGGCTCCTCAACAACTCAACCTGGTGAAGGTGGAGAAAAAGAGAAGTACATTCCTGATGTTCACTATGAGGATATTGGTGGACTTGGGCGTGAACTTTCACTCGTACGGGAGATGATCGAGCTTCCCCTGCGAAATCCTGATCTCTTCAACCATCTCGGTATTGAACCCCCGAAGGGAGTCCTCCTCTATGGTCCTCCTGGTACAGGAAAAACCCTGATTGCAAAGGCTGTGGCAAACGAGGTGAATGCTCACTTCATAACCTTGTCAGGCCCTGAGATCATGAACAAGTACTACGGGGAGAGCGAGGGGAAACTACGTGAGGTCTTTGAAGAAGCTGAGGAGCATGCTCCCTCAATCATTTTCATCGATGAGATTGATTCAATTGCGCCAAAGAGGGAGGACACAAAGGGTGAGGTTGAACGCCGTATTGTCGCCCAGCTTCTGTCTCTGATGGATGGCCTTAAGAGTCGCGGCCGGGTCATCGTGATCGCAGCAACCAACCTGCCTGACAACCTGGACCCGGCATTACGGAGGGGTGGCAGGTTTGATCGTGAGATTGAGATTGGAATTCCCGATGTATCAGGCAGAATGGCAATCTTCCAGATCCACTCTCAACGGGTACCCCTTGATATGGCCGGAATCACTATCAGCGAGGAACAACTGACCCGCGATGAAAAGATACAGATCTCCCGGCTTGATGATGATATCTCCGACTTGGAGGCAAAGATAACTTCTGAAGACAAATCTCCTGATGAGAAGGACGAATTTAGGGAAGAGGCTGAACGAAGACTCAGTGATATTAAGACACAGAAAGAAGAGGTTGATAACCAGATTCGAAGAAGGCTCTTTCTTCAGCCGTTTGCTAACCAGACTCACGGGTTTGTCGGTGCAGACATAAGTCTGACAGTGAAAGAGGCTGCGATGCATGCCCTGCGAAAGGGACTTGAGAAGGTTCCTCCAAAAGACCTGAAAGAAGGGAAGATAGATAAGAGCCTCATCGCTTCCATCCGGGTTACACAGGGTGATTTCCAGGCTGCTCTATCCCACGTTGAACCCTCAGCCATGCGTGAGGTTCTCATAGAAGTGCCTGATGTCTCATGGAGCCAGGTTGGAGGCCTGGAAGATGTCAAGAAGGATCTGAGAGAAGCAGTGGAGTGGCCGCTCAGATATCCACAGATCTTCAGTCACCTACAGACCAAGACACCCAAAGGAATCCTGCTCTTCGGCCCTCCGGGAACCGGAAAGACCCTTATGGCAAAAGCAGTTGCCCACGAGAGTGAATGCAACTTCATCTCTGTGAAAGGGCCTGAACTGATCTCTAAGTGGGTTGGTGAATCTGAAAAAGGAATCAGGGAAGTCTTCCGCAAGGCAAGGCAGGCTGCACCATCGATCATCTTCTTTGATGAGATCGATTCGCTTGTCCCGAAACGTGGAAGTTACTCTGATGCTACCCATGTGACTGAAAGCGTAGTCTCACAGATCCTAACTGAAATGGATGGGATGGAAGAACTCAAGAATGTGACAATCATCGCTGCAACCAACAGACCTGATATGCTTGACGATGCCCTGATGAGGCCTGGCAGGCTTGAACGTCACATCTTTGTTCCACCACCGGACATGGAAGGAAGAAAGCAGATTTTCGAGGTGTACCTGAAAGATACAGGCACACTACTCACTACAGATATCTCAATAGATCAGTTGGTCGAGAAGACCGAGGGATATGTTGGTGCAGACATCGAAGCTCTGATTCGTGAGGCTAAGCTTGCAGCCATGCGCGAATTCATAGCACTGATGACCGGCCGGACCGATCGCGAGCTTGAGGAGGCAGTAACCAATGTCAGAATCACTGGTCGTCACTTTGAAGAAGCATTCGGGCGGGTGAAGGGTTCACTTGATGAAGGTGCCCGTGAACGGTATGTCAGAGAGTCATGGCAGATCCTCTATAATCAGGATCAAAAGAAGATACTGGAGAAGGCAGCATTCATCATTGCCTCTGCGGAGAACCTTTCTATCCCGGAAGATGAGATTAGGGAACTCAAAACGAAAATTTATGGCGGTACTGTAAAAGACTTTACCAGCATAGAAAAGCATACACAGGAACTTGATAAGACATACAATCCCACCTAAGTAGGAGAGCACTACAATCATGAGTGATACCCCACCGGAAGAGTTTAAAAATATCGAGGAACTGCTCAGAAAGGTCCTCGGACAGACATTTGGCACCGGGCAGGTCCGTCCTGGCGTCATCGGTGTCAATATCATCCTTGCAGGCGGAATGCCTCCTGGATTTCCCGGAGGAAATGGAGGAGGGGGTCCAGGGAGGGATGTTGAGCATCCTGAGATTGAAGTCATCGAATGGGATGGCAGGGTGATGGCAACTTGCGAGATGAAAGGTCTCTCCAATGAGCACGTTAGCATTGCGTTTCAAGACAGCACCCTCCATATCATTGGGTACGATGGCACCACCCGTTACCGCAGTTCAGCAGTTCTACCTCCGGTAATAGAGTCAACATGCAACCGGACGTTTCAGAACGGAGTCCTTGAACTGACCTGGCTGATCAGGGATATTGAGGCACCAGTTGAGATGCCTGAAGAAGAAGTGACTGAACTACCAGTAGAAGAGACAGGTGATCAGGAGAATGATACTCCTGATCACCCATAACCACTTATTTCATACTCTATTTCTGTAGACTTCATGCGGCACTCCTCGCCGCCTTGCACCATCTCTTCAACCATCTTTTTCAGGATCGCAGGAAAAACGGCACCAACCCTCGTCTGTACCGGCTTTCCGCCACAGAAATAGATAAATGTCGGGGTTGCCATGACTCCGTACCTCTCGGCAATCCAACCGAACTGAAGGATATTCAACCTGAAGAACTTGACTGATGAGGAGAACTCTCTTGCTAGATCTTCAACATATGGCTCCATTTGGGTACAGTGCCTACAGGTCGGGCTGAAGAACATTACGAGGACCGGCTCTGTATTTCTCTCGACTGCATGTTCCCATGTATGGTCATCAATTACAGGGACCTGAGAGTCTGTCATATGGTGGTGATAGAACAGGATAACTCATAAACCTGTGTTTACCATTGTGAACGATGATGAATGATGACAACCTACAAAACAGGAGATCTGACTCTGAAACTGAAAATAGTATTCAGATCGTGGTACCGGTTCAAGTTTCACTTCTTATGGCCATCGATTCTGCAGCCGGTCTAATGGAGATAAGCAGGGAGGAGATGATCCAGAAAATCCTTACCCGATGGGAACGGGAGCAGACTCTCCCCCTGCACGGTGAAGACAAACTCTGCAACCTTAAACCCGGATCTGGTATCTTCTGATTTACTGGTTAATTCAATAACAAAACCAAATAGTTCTGAGTTTTCCTGATGCGGCATCATAAATAGCTGAACGTCAGACGTAACTGGTACGTATGGCTGATGAATCATACCGGGAAGCAGAGGTTGACGGCACCATCGTAAAATGGGATCCTGACCAAATGCGGAAGATTCAGGAACATCCCTGCTATAGTGAGAAGGCCAGTCACACCTTTGGGAGAGCACATCTCCCGGTCGCTCCCAAATGCAATATTCAGTGTAACTACTGTGTCAGAAAATTTGATTGTGTGAATGAGAGCAGGCCCGGGGTTACCAGCGAGATACTTAATCCTGAACAGGCACTTCAGAAGATACGGGATATAATCGCCGAGCATCCATACATCAAGGTTGTCGGAGTAGCCGGACCTGGCGATCCACTCTTCAATGACGCTACCTTCGAGACATTCAGGCTTATTCATGAGAATTTCCCTGATCTGATCCTATGCGTCAGTACAAACGGGCTTCTGCTCCCTGACAAGATCGATCTCCTTGAGAAGTATGGGGTTACCAACGTCACTGTTACGATGAATGCCCTGGATCCTGATGTTGCAGCACAGATCTACCAGTTCATTAACTATCAGGGGAAGCGGTATGATTCAAGCAGAGAGATGGGTGAACTACTTATTGGTAAGCAGCTTGAGGGTATCCGCCTAGCTGTAGAACGCAAGATGCTTGTCAAGGTTAACACCGTATATATTCCCGGAATCAATGATTCACAGATCGTTGAGATAGCAAAGAAGATCAGCTCTATGGGTGTATACATTCACAATATCATCCCGCTCATCTCTCAGGCAAAATTTGCACATATCAATCCACCGACCCTCGAACAGAAACTTGCAATGCAGGAACTCTGTAAACCATATGTCAAACAGATGTCGCACTGCCAGCGATGCCGGGCTGATGCAGTCGGCTGTCTTGGCAAAGATATCAATCCCTGTACTGGGCAAAAGAGTCAGTAACCCTGACACGTTCCCATATCTTTTTTGGATCATACGCCGAACCAAATGATTACCATCCCCCCGGCTGGTTCATTCGGAGGTCATTTAATGCGATCGCTCCTGCTGATACTCATACTTATTGTATTCCTGTTTATGCCACATTGGTGTGCAGCAGAAGCGGATGCATCAGTATTTGAGAATAATACGGTTAGTACTGATGATCTGGTGAGAGAGAATGATCTAGTTTTAACTCACGATCCAAAGAACCAGACTGCCCTCATGTACAGGGCCCTGATTTTTTATAACGCAGAAAAGTATCCTGAAGCGATAAATGCATCCGAAATGTTTCTTTTGGTTAATTCAAGTAGTTCTTTTGCCTGGCATATCATTGGAACATCATGGGGGAATCTTGGAGATCAAGCGAAAGCGACAGATGCATTTGGAAAAGCAGCAGCACTCTCACCAAATGATCCGAGCGAGTATAATGTGCAGGGTGTTGCCTACTGCAGGAGTGGGAAGTACAATGATGCTGCTACTGCCTTTCAGAAGGCTACCACTTTGAAACCTGATTATGCTGTCGCATGGAATAATCTCGGGGTTACGTACAGATACATGAATGAGAGTGATAAAGGGATTGAAGCAATTAATAAAGCAATAGCAGTTGATCCCGAACAGGCCTCATTCTATGCCAACAAGGGGTACCTTCTTTTGGATAAAAAAGACTACAACGGAGCAATATCCGCAGCATCTGCGGCTAAAAGGATTCAGATGACTGATGTTCCTCAGTGGTTTGTTGCCGGTGATGCATATTTCGCTCAACAGGATTATAAAAGTGCTTTCTACTCCTATGATGGCGGCTTTACTACGATGCAGAAGAATGATCTCTGGTATTATCAGGGGATAAAAAATACCCGGATAACTCAGCAAATGGAGCCTGTGGAAGCATATTACCAGTCAGTAGCCTCTAACGTCAGGTTTACTGGTGAGTGGGATCGAGTTACTGTCATCGAGTACAAACTTAAGCGGTACAAGGATACCCTTGATGTGTATGATCAGGTCATGACTATCACCCCAGAACTTGGCGAGGCGTGGCGAAGGAAAGGATACACCGCCCTCAAGATTGAAGAATATGAGAGTGCAAAAGATGCATACACCCGTGCCAATGAACTACTGCCTAATGACTCTGATATCATAGCTTCACTGGGGTATGCAAATGGAAAACTTGGTGATTACATCACTGCGATGAAACTGATCGATGAAGGTCTGAAGATAAACCCGAACAATGGGCGGGCATACATGCAGAAAGGAGAGATCTATTCGATGTATGGCGAGAAGAAAGAGGCTACAGAAGCCTTTAGCACCGCTCTTGAGAAGGATCCCCATAATTCTGATATTTTCAATGCTTTGCAGGGCGTTCAGATGTCACAGGGTGACTACTTGGGGGCAGCCATCAGCTTCTTCAGAGGAGTTATTGGATTTTAAGTTCTGGTGTAAGGTATTACTCGTGGTATCTTCCAATATCAGGATCTAATATTCCCATCTCCCGATCTAGTGCAATGAGTAGTCTGTTTAAGGTTCGTTTCACCTCAACATATTGTTCCTTATCCATCGGGCCGCCGGCCTGATGCCACATTATCTGCTGTCTGAGTATGCCAACCAACTCTTCGATATCTGTTCCTTTGAATCGAGGAGGGATGGTGAGATCAGTAAAATAATCCTGTGCTCCCATCCATGCCCGGTCAGGAGGATGGGAAAATTTTGTTACAAGATGAGAAATGTTGATGAAAAAGCCGCGTCCGAATCTGCTTTGGGAGGCTGCCATGAATAATTCTCCTTCCAACTTCCCAATAAACCTGCTTACTGAGTTAATGTCCTGAAAGCTGACCTGAGAAATATTCCACCAGCTCTGTTCATAGTCGGATGGAGAAGAAGTGACAGAAGTAGTCTTCCCGGCCTGTCCATGTCTCCCTTTTTGACAATCAGATCCCTGATATCAGGACTACTCATGACCGAGATGATCTTCTCCATCTCTATCTGGGTGATCTGCTGTCGGTATCTGAATGCGGCATAACCAATCTTCAGTTCTCTCCCAATATCGCCACGCCATCTTTTCTCATAGGCTGAAAGAAACCCGGGATCAGTCCGTCCTTTTTCACATGCAAGTTTGGCAACAGCCGCAGCATGCCGTGCTGCCCTAATTCCTGTATAGACTCCGCCACCAGACGTCGGTTTTGCCATAGCAGCAGCATCTCCAGCTATCATGATTCCTTCTGCAACAGTCCTGTTTATAGTTCCAAGAGGAACGGTTCCGCTCACGAACTGAACCCGTTTAGTTCCGAACTTTGATACAAATCGTTCAAACTTTTCTTTAACATTGGTAATTCCACACATTCCAACCCTGGCACGTCCTACGCCCATTGGAATTATCCATCCGAAAAATTCCGGAGAGGCATTTGGGTATATCGTAACCTTGTCCTGATCTGTCTCAT
>QKDV01000137.1 GCA_003251955.1 Methanospirillum hungatei | reverse complement strand
AGGACGAGAAGGTTATTGACGCTGCATTTGCATACGAACAGGAGGCAGCCTGATGGAACACAACGATGTCATCATCGGTCTTGAGATCCACTGTCAGCTTGATACAAAGTCCAAGCTCTTCTGTGGATGTTCAACAGACTTCAGGGATGATGAACCCAATACCCACACTTGTCCTGTCTGTCTTGGCCTGCCGGGAAGTATGCCGGTTCTCAACAAAAAGGTCATCGAATATGCAATGCGTGTTGCCAAGGCTCTGAACTGTGGTGTTCTCGAGGAATGTGACTTCTCACGAAAGAACTACTTCTACCCAGATCTTAACAAAGCATACCAGATCACCCAGTATGACCGTCCACTTGCCGAGAAAGGAAAACTCATGATCGAGGGTGAAGACGGTGAGCGTGATATCAGGATCACCAGGATCCACGTGGAAGAAGATCCGGGAAGATCTGTTCATATGGGAACCACCGACCGTGGCAAGTACACCCTCGTTGACTATAACCGTGCAGGAATACCGCTGATCGAGATCGTCACAGAGCCGGATCTCCGGTCACCAAAAGAGGCACGACGGTTCCTGAATAAACTCCGGGCAACACTTGAGTATCTGAATGTTTTTGACAGCGAGAAAGAAGGGTCACTCAGGGTTGATGCCAACATCTCTCTTAAGGGATCAGGGCGGGTTGAGGTCAAGAACATCTCCTCCTACAAAGGGGTAGAGAAGGCACTCACCTTCGAGATAACAAGACAAAGAAATGTGATCCGCCGGGGACAGGTGGTCGCAAGAGAGACCCGTCACTTTGTGGAAGCAAGAGGGGTTACCACCTCATCACGAAGCAAGGAAGAGGAGAATGACTACCGGTACTTCCCTGAACCTGACCTTCTTCCAATGCAGGTCGCTGACTGGGTAGACGGCATCGTCCTTCCGGAACTTCCCGATGCACGCCGTGAGCGGTTCATGAAGCAGTATAACTGCTCTCTTGAGCATGCCAGGACCCTGACGGGCGGGCTCAAACTCGCAGAGTTCTATGAGGAAGTTGCAAAGACAGATGCAGGTCTTGCAGCGACCTGGACAGCAGATTACCTGCTTGGTGAGCTCAACTACCGTGACTTTTCCATTGATGCGATGCCGGCAGAGCACTTCAAAGAACTCATTGGACTCTTAAAAGCAGATACTATCACAGATAAGAGCGGAGTTGAGATTCTACGAACCATACTCGATCAGGTAAAAAGCGGTGAAAAACCGGAGATGCCTGCATCTATTGTCAAACGGCTTGGTCTTGCCAAGACCGGAGGCGATGAGATTTCAGGTATGGTCAGGGAAGTAATTGCAGAAAACCCTCAACCAGTCGCAGATTACCATGCAGGAAAGGGTCCTGCCCTCAACTTCCTCGTCGGACAGGTTATGAAGAAATGCCGTGGCAGGGCAGACCCGGGACATCTGAATGCTCTTCTCAGGGAAGAACTTGACAAGATGCAGGGCGGGGCATAAGCTGAGGGCTGGGATATCATCATGCACCTGATCATAGCGGAAAAGAATATCGTCGCGAATCGTATCGCACAGATACTCGCCGGCAAAGAAAAGATATCCCAGAAAAAAGAAAGCGGCGTCAATCTCTACCAGTTCAACGATACCGCAACAATCGGACTTCGTGGTCACGTAGTAGAGATAGATTTCGTTGAGGGGTACACCAACTGGCGTTCAGAAACTCACCCTCCCCGTTCCCTCATCGATGCCGGAGTTCTCAAGCGTCCCACTGAACCGGCAATTGTGAAACTGGTCCAAAAACTTTCAAAGAAGGCTGACCGTGTCACGATCGCCACTGATTTTGATACAGAAGGAGAACTAATCGGCAAAGAGGCGTTTGAACTCGTCCGGGCAGTTAACCAGAAGGTCAGAGTAGATCGTGCACGGTTCTCTGCCATCACGCCAGAAGAGATCAACCAGGCCTTCTCAAATGCCTCTGAGATAGATTTTGATCTTGCTGCAGCAGGTGAGGCACGTCAGATAGTGGATCTGCTCTGGGGTGCATCACTTACCCGGTTCATCAGTCTTGCTGCACGCCGCGGTGGAAACAATATCCTCTCGGTAGGCAGAGTTCAGAGTCCGACACTCGCAATGATCGTGGACCGTGAACGTGAGATTGAGGCATTTATTCCTGAACCATACTGGGAACTCTCACTCGACACCGAGAAAGGTGGAGAGCCATTCAGTGCCAGGCACACAAACGGGAAGTTCACATATAAAGAACAGGCCGACGCAGCATACGCAGCAACAAAAAAACCCCTAAAAGTTACAGATGTCAAGGAAGGAACCAGGAATGACAAGGCTCCAACTCCATTTGATACTACAGGTTTCATCGTTGCAGCAGCCAGGCTCGGACTCTCAGCAGCCAACGCGATGCGGATTGCCGAAGACCTCTACATGAACGGGTACATCTCCTATCCGAGAACTGACAATACAATATACCCGGAATCCCTGAACCTTGAGTCAATTCTCGATACCCTTTCCAAGACACAGTTCAGTAAAGAGGTTGCATGGGTCAGGAAAAACAGGCGCAAG
>QKDV01000073.1 GCA_003251955.1 Methanospirillum hungatei | reverse complement strand
GTGAAACAAAGGACTTTATCAACTTCCTTCTGAGCGCTGATGGTCAGAAGATTGTTGAAGAACAAGGCTTTGTGTCACTCAACTAAAACAGTTAAGAAAGTAGTCATAGGCTACCCTACAATTTAGAAGACCTGATCCATGGATGAAGAGGGCAGACACGTAAAACTCAAAATTTCACAGCCTGAATAAATTCTGGGACACTCATTCTAATGTCCCCTCTTCTCCCTGTTTTGATCTCACCTTGTTTGAGAACTCCACACGCAACCCTCTTGTAATTTTGTTAATCTCTTTTGAATAACTCACCCCTCTGGATTCTCCTTCAAAATGATCCCCTATAGATCTCCGGAGTGCACATTATCATCCAGAAATCAGGGGTAAATCTGGAGATTATATTCAGAATTATTATTGATCCAGCCCTCTCATCATCCGTCATGAAATACCTGAAGCATCGTCTCACCGATGGTGTACCTTGGAAGACCGAATGCTCAGGAGGTATCTAATGACATCCATGATCCATTCAATCATGACCAAACTCACTGCGGGTTTTGTCATCCTCGTACTTGTAATATCAGGACTTACGTTCCTTTTTACGTATGGTGCTTCTTCAGGAAAGATCCAGGAATCTACCCAGCAGGAATTACTCGCCCTTGCCTCGATAACTGCTGCAGATCTGAACGGAAATGAGATCTCCAAACTCCAGCCCGGTATGGAGTCTGAAGTACTCTATCTGATGAATGCCGAGCAACTGGCAGCGATGGCAAAATCAGATGATGAGATCGTCAAGATCTATACCATGCGAAAGGGCAGTTCCGGTATAGAGTATGTCGTTGATTCTGGGTACAACACAGGCAAGCGGAATTTTAAGATTGGAGCTGCTGAGTCCTCCCCAACAACTGCAATGACTGGTGCCTTCACAGAACGACAGGTTGAACCTGAGTTTGTTGACCGCCCCTGGGGAACGGTGCTTGCAGCATATGCCCCAATAAAGAATGCCAGTGGTGATGTCATTGGTATCGTCGGTGTTGATATGGATGCAGGAGTTGTGCAAAACCGCATGAGTTTTGTCGGCCAGACGATCTATCTCATCCTGATACTTGGAATTATCTGTGCCGGACTGATCATCGCGGTCTTCTCACGGACCATGATTAGAGATATCCATATTCTGATTGATTCTGCAAACCGGATAAGCAGGGGAGAGACTGATGTCACAATCGCTATCTCCAGAAATGATGAGATCGGTGAACTCGCCTCCTCGTTCAAACGGATGGTCACAAGTCTGAAGATCCTCATGCATCAGGATTATCAGGAGTGATCTCCCCGGTGGACTACCATGACCACGACTTCAGACACCGTCCTTGCGATTGCTACCGAGTATCTCGGCCCGGCAGCGATCACCCTCCTTGAACGACAGACCAAATTTCACATGAGCGGACTCTCATTCAAAGACATTGAGCCGTCACACTGTGCAGATCTCTCAAAGTGGGTGGGAATTGCGTCTGCCATGTTCATCGAGCAGGACCAGGCACAGGAACTTGCCGAGAAGATAAAAAGGGTCGGATAATGAAACCAGATCGCCGGCAGCCTGGCCATATTCATATCCTCCACCTTGATGATGAGCCTATCATCCTTGATATTACCAGGATGTATCTTGAAAAGGCCGGGAAGATATCGGTTGATACAACAACCAACCCGCAGGATGCTATCCGTCTTCTCTCCTCAACACGGTATGATGCGGTTATATCAGACTATGAGATGCCGGTCATGGATGGAATCGAGTTTCTTAAGGAGATCAGGGAGAATGGGCATGATCTCCCGTTCATCCTTTTTACCGGGAGGGGCCGTGAGGAGGTTGTCATCAGGGCATTTAACAACGGTGCCACCTTCTATCTGCAGAAAGGAGGAGAGCCGGGCTCACAGTTTGCAGAACTTTCAAAAAAAGTGCTACATGCAGCCAGGCAGTACAGGACTAAACAGAAGATCCACCACCTGTACCAGATATTTCAGGCACTTCGTGAGGTATCTGGTACCCTGCATGGAAATGATGGATTAGAGAGAAAATTGCAGAACGTCTGTAGGATCATCTCATCAGGTAGAGGGTATCAGAATGTCAGGGTTGTTCTCTTTGACCGGGATGGAAGTGTACGATCCGTGTATCACGCAGGCCTTGAAGACTGTATTGCTGACTTTGTCACCTATCTGAAGGCTGGAAACCGGACCTCCTGCACCCATCGGGCCATCAGTCATGGTCGTGAACCGGTAATCTGCGAGCCTAGCCAGACCTGTTCTTCCTGTCCTCTATACTCTGATCATCAGGGACAGTATGCCCTGACCATGCGGCTTGAGCATGCCGGGGAAGTATACGGGATCCTCTCAGTCACCCTCTCGAGAGATTACGCAACTGATTCTGATGAACAGGCTATGTTCACTGAGTTATGTGGTGAGCTGGCGTATGCCATTCATCATTACGCCCTTGAAGAGGAGCAGACTGCGATGGAAGCTCTAATGGGTACGAGTAGGAAATTGCACATTATTAATAGCATCACCAGGCATGACATCAGGAACCAGCT
>QKDV01000002.1 GCA_003251955.1 Methanospirillum hungatei | reverse complement strand
TTACTCATCTTACTTAAGATATATGACATACATAAATAGCATTTTAATTACTGCTCAAATGAAATAGAGGTTGTTCAGTGTAAACCATCTCACAGGACATCCTCAGTCTAACATTGCATATTAAGATAGTTATTGGGGGACATATTTTAAATTTTTTTAAACATATTTAGAATTAGGAAAAAAGTAAAAAATATATGAGATGATACGAGATTTTCGTTACACGTGCAGATGATAGTTGATCAATCGCCTTTTTTCTGTAACCCAACTTTGCCACTTTGGCTTCAGATCATCAATGAGCCCATCCACTATCTTGATCAATTTTTTCCCGAATTTCATCGGGATAGTATATTTGACAGTTGAAGTTTTTCCCTCAAAGCTTCATGTAACGACCCAATTATGGTCCAAAATAGCCGTGTTGATGGCATCAAAATTAGAGTGATTGAACTTTTTTGTCTTCCTCATCCACGAATCAACCGTAACTGTCAAATTCGATAAAGCCGTTTTGATGAATTTTGTTGACATATGCTTCAGTTCCGGGATTTCAAATCGGATCAGTGAGATAAATATCTGTGCAATAAATCCAATGATTAACGCCCCGTAAATACTGTTATCAGTCCATACACGCAATGGTTTGATCTCATTTTTGAGAGAGTTGAATATCTTCTCAATTGAGTCCTTTTTTCGATAGGTCAGAAGGGCTTCAGATAGTGTCAAATTTTTACTCGATTTCAGGGAGAAGAATCCCTCTCTCCCAGTGATGAACTTTTCTTTAAGGAACTTAACGGCATCATCTTCGGAGAGTTCAATCAGTTTTGTCTGGATGGAGTAGTCCACGTCCACAAGAAGATTGTTTATCCTGAATCGTTTTGGAAGAGCCTTATTCTTATCAATACTCTCCTGAATGGCCTTTGCTTCTTTTATCTCCCGAACGACTTTTCTGGCTCTGGATTCCAGTTGCTCTTTTTGCAATTTTTTTGAGAAGTAGAGATAGTTTGTGCTGTTCGGCTTCTCTATTTTAATTCCGCGAATCCCTGATTCCTTATCAATAACCTGAGGATTATATGTTTCAAATTTGGCAATTATCTTGTCATCGCTCTTGTTGAGTTTCTTTCCAGTGATATATTGGAGATTATCTGCCCGAATCATCTGAGTATTAACTACACTATTCGCCCCTTTATCGAATATCACCAGAGAGCCCTCTTTTAGCCGATGATTTGATTGGTGATATGTTTTCTTGAAATGAGTCTGATCATTGAGATTGCCAGGTTCGATTGTCATTCCAATTGGGATATTTATTGGGTCAGAAAGTTCTGTAACGCCAACAGTAATCTGTTTTTTATCTGGCCGATGATCCCGGCTGTATCCATACTTTCCAAGATGGGCCTCATTGCCATGAAGAACAAAACTGGTCCAGTCCATGTTAATGGTGGTGTGCTCAAATTCGTATCTCAAAAATAGGACATCCTGGATGTCAGAGATGATTTCTTCCCGATTAGATCCAAGGATTTCAAGGACACGATATAGAGTTCTTTCGCTGAAATTTGGGAGAGAAAATTCGGATAGTACTTCTGGCCGGTTGATCCAGTCATGAGATCTCTTTATGCTGAAGTTATCCGTCAGTTTGTAGCTAATGAGGGCTCGAAGTAGATCATTGATATCGATACCCCTTGACTTATGTTTCCCGAAAATATCGCTAAAGTTCAGGACTTCATACAGCCTATCAACCAAGAAAATAGTACCTATAGGAAAGGATATATTTTCATTAGGTTCAAATTTATTAGTTCTTAGTTTTGTTTGCATTTTGGCCGATTCAAACATCACTAAGGACGCATTTATTTCTTGTTAGTGGCAAAGTTAGGTTGTATATCATTATTTATGTGTCTGTAGTTGTTTCCTACTCCTATCCAGGTAGTTATCCTTTATTTTTCCTTGTCTGTATGCGGGTAATAATTATTCTGATAACCTTTGATCTTAAAAAAAGAACTACTGAATATTACTGATCTATAAAAAATACCTGTGAATACAATAATTCATGCAAACACACCTTGGTCAGGTGATAGTAGAGAAATTCACATTTCAATCTCCATCTTAAAGAGAATACACAGAACCAGTTCACAGAATAGAACTTCCATCGTTTTTTCCTCCATGTTCGTGTAGGAACCAGGCTATAGGTGATAATTTGCATAATCTATGTCCTTATATATATCATCATAAGGTTTAGATCTAATTTTATCTCTAAAATTATTCAAGAATAAGGTTCCAAATTGGGGTTTCGGATGGCTTAGATCTGATGTCACATTGCATCGTGTTCTTTGCAAAACCTTATTTCTGGGAAAAAGGGGTTACTGATGACGTATATGTGACTGAAGCGTTTTTCTAGTTGAATGTTTTAATTTCAGTAAAATAAGAGTGAAACGAAAAAAAGAACAGAACCTGATTGGTTCTTTTAGATGTATGGGTTACGAAGTCCCTTGCCAACACCGATCTTTGCCCGGTGTTCAAGTTCCTTCTGATTCTTGGTGATCTTCTCGGTTGCGAGCTTTGTCACCAGATCAAGGCCTGGTTTGACACTGTCAATAGCCTTGGTCTCAAAGACGCCGGCTTCAACTGCCTTCTTCCAGATGTTGTCACCATTGGTGCTTCTGACAAAGACAGTGCTCCATCCGTCTGGTGAACCGACTGAGCCGGTTGAAATGTCTCCCATGTTGGCGACATAGTCCAGACAGACGTGGCAGCCTGGCTGCTCATATTTGTGAGTGACCTTCAGGGGGATCTGTGAGACTGCACCGCGGTTGGTGTATGCCCAGTACTTACCCTTTCCGATATCGGTCTTCTTGAGTGAGTGAAGATCAACATTGCAGTGGTCTTCAACGATCTGCTTCATGCTCTGGTATGAGAAGTTCTCCATACAGAAGATTCCCATTGCGAGAGCAATCTTGTCAGTTACGTAGCGGAGCCCAACCGGATAAAGCTGAGCCTTTCTGAGTGCCTGAATCTGGCAGGGAGTTCCGACAATACCAACCTTGTCAAGGTTGGGTGAGATGTTGTACCTGGTTCCCCGGGCTGCAAGGATCTCCTCTGGAGTTGTTGCAACCATGGGCTGTGGCTTCCAAGGTTCGTCACCAGGTCCTGCGACTATTGCACCATCGATGATACCCTCTTCAAGAGCATATACGAACATCTGGGTTACAATACCGCCATCCTGGGAACACTTGAGAATCTCACTGCTGGTGCTGCGTGCTGCAACACAGGATTTGTACTTGCCGAGCATATCCATGTTAGTTGCCTCCTGGGTTCATAGCAGCGGAAATTGCACCGAGAATATTCTCGTAGTCGCCGCAGACATCGAAGCTGAAGAAGCTCCGTGGGCATGATGCATAGCAGGCACCACACTTGATACACATTTCACGGTCGATGTTTGGCTTGCCGTATTCCATGCTGATTGCAAAGACTGGACAGGATGCTGCACAGGTTCCACAGCCCATACACAGGCCCTGGTTGATAACCTTGAGCATAACGTCACAGCCACAGGCCTCACTGTCAGACTCAATCCGGGATCCGTCCTTTGCAAGAGCCATCAGGGGTGCAAGGTAAGCAGTTGCCAGTTTCTTCTGTGCGTCATTGCCCTTGAGGAGCAGGTATGCCATTACAGCAACATTCCTGACCATTTCTGGGTTTGGTGCACACCCTGGGATGTAAACATCTACATCGATCAGTTTGGCGATTGGTACGTAGGATTCGTGCTGTGGCTGGTTAAACTGGCCACCGCGGCTGAACCGGGTAATATTCCCGTATGCTGAACAGCCACCGAGTGCAACCACAACGGTTGCCTTCTCACGGGTCTCTTTGATCTCTTCGATTGAGAGCTCATCCTGCAGGCATACAGATCCCTCAACGAGGGCGACATCCATTTTTGGGATGTGTCTGACATCCACCAGCGTCAGGGTGTATACCAGATCTGCGTAATTGTCAAGCAGAGTGAACAGGCCCCCATAGGTGTCTGCAATAGAGACACAGCATCCTGTACACCCACTCATGTGCACATGTCCGAGAGTAATTTTGTTAGACACAGGTCTTTCCTCCTTATGTGATTCTTGTTTCACACTCGCCTCGGGTTTTGGAGCTACAGCCGGCTGCGGTGGTTTTACTTCTGCCGGTTTTTTCTCCTTCTTCCCGAATATCAGCGATAGTAGTCCCATAATGCTCCTCCAGCAGTTTCAGTACTAACTGTACTGTTCGTGGAATCGCGCTTGTAACCTCATCCGAGAGTCCGATTTCCATATCGGGAGCAGTAACACGCTTGGGTTGACATCCAATGATCGTGACGTCTATTTTGTCTTTTATGCGGTGAAGTGGCTCTGAAAGATCCCATGAATGGGCATCCCGGTATTTGCCTGGAGGCAGATCATATGGAGTTAACAGTGTTATCTCTCCGGGATTTCCGCCAAAGTCAGCAATATCAATAATGAGTAACTTCTTCACCTGTTCTTCAGACTGATCCAGTAGGGTAAAGAGGAAATGCGGGCCTCCAAGACCAGCATCTATCACCTTCACTGTATCCGGAAGCGAGATCTTTTTCAATTCCTCCACTACTTCCGGTCCGAATCCGTCATCAGCAAAGAGCGGGTTACCGCACCCGCATATCACGATCTCCTGGAATAACATGCGTGAGACTCTCTCACTGGACAAGTTTCTGGGCGATGATCTTCTTGTTCTCGTCTACGACCAGCATGTGGGTTGCACAGGAGACACATGGGTCATACGCACGTACAATGACTTCTGCAAGCTGCCATGGTGCTCCTGTAAGTGCTCTGCTGCAGGTTGGGAAGTTCCAGGTGGTTGGTACAAGCAGGTTGTACATCTGGACTTTTCCGTCCTTGACCTTTGCGAGGTGCACATCAGTTCCACGGGGTGCTTCGTTGGCGTTCCAGCCAAGGCTGCCGTCTCCCTGTGGGATCTCATCTGCAATAACGGAGCCGTTGCAGTCGAGTGCATCCAGAGCATCGATCATGGTGTAGAGACAGTCTGGGTATTCCATCTGACGGGCAATCTGTAATCCCATTGCTCCCTTATGATCGTAGTTCTTGAACTGGACCATACGTGCACGTGGACCTACTTCAACCGGCTGGCCGTCGTAGAGTGGAATGGAGGTGCAGGCCTGCATCTGTGGCCAAGCCTTGGTTCCTACCTTGGAGGTACCACCGATTGGGTAGTCTGGGTCTTCAAGTGAAACCTCAACTTCGCCCATGTACCAGTCCCAGGGGGTTACATCTGTCCAGCGGTTTGGATCCCACTTCGGGTCAAAGTCAAGACTGGAGGATTCAAAGACCGGGTCCACTGCCATGTATCCCTGGTTGTGGTATCCGAACTCCTCTGGCATCTCAACAGTGCTCTTTCCTACTGTTACGGACTCTCTCTTCTCGAAGTTCTTGAAGACAGAGATCATAAATTCCATCTGTGCGATTGCCAGTGGGAGAGCTTCCTTGGC
>QKDV01000078.1 GCA_003251955.1 Methanospirillum hungatei | reverse complement strand
GTGTTTTTTACCCACACCGGGATGTTCTTCTGCATTGCCGGTTCGATCGAGCGTGAGTGCATGACCTTGGCACCGAAGTAGGATAGTTCCATCACCTCGATGTACGAGATCCTGGGAATAACACGCGCATCTTTTACCAGCCTTGGATCGGTGGTCATGATCCCATCCACATCAGTCCAGATCCAGATCTCATCTACCATGAGTGCCGCCCCAAGAATGGCGGCAGTGTAGTCTGAGCCACTGCGACCAAGCGTGGTCACGACTCCCTTCTCAGTGCAGCCCATGAACCCCATAACCACTGGAACTGAAGTACCGATGAGGGGCTCAAGCCTGGAGCGAATCCGTACTTCACCGGCTGGAAGTGCTATGGCATCACCGTGATTTCCGGTGGTCAGGATGCCTGCTTCACATCCATCAAGAGCGAGAGAGGATATCCCACGCTGCCTGAGCGCTGCACTGATAATCGGTGCA
This sequence comes from Methanospirillum hungatei, assembly GCA_003251955.1. GTDB lineage: Archaea > Halobacteriota > Methanomicrobia > Methanomicrobiales > Methanospirillaceae > Methanospirillum > Methanospirillum hungatei_A. Next base: position 2,117 of record QKDV01000078.1, on the reverse strand, counting down.
TTCAGTCGCTCACCAAACGAGATCACGTAGTCGCGTGACCGGGTGGTGAGTTCCCGGAGATGAAAGACTGCGTGAAGGAAATCACGGAGACTGTCAATCCTCCGGATAATGATCTCGCTAGTTTCAGAGTAATAGTCCGGAGCAACCGCCTGAAGGGTGGTCAGGTGAGTAGTGGTAAGGTATTCGACGAGGGCACTTACTGCAGAGGTGTCCCTGGAACTTACCATCTGCTCTGCAGTCTCGATGATCCGATCAGTCACACCACGCTGTGCCGAGACCACAACCACCATCTGATCACCTTTTTCCAGATGACCGGTGATGATATCCATGGTCTTACCAACGGCATCAGCAGTCTGGACAGAAGTCCCCCCAAATTTCATTATGAGCTTCATTCAGCCGCAACTCTCATACTAAGTACTTTTTATCTCATTTTAGGATGCACCCTACTAATAAGATGAAGGTCAGTGAGATCATCAGTTCCCATGTACTGGTCATCGGGAGCGGTGGCGCCGGAGTCCGGGCTGCTATCGAGGCATCAGCATACGGCGAGTGTGTGCTGGTCTCAAAGACCATTGCAGGAAAAGGCGGATGTACCATCATGGCAGAGGGGGGCTATAATGCAGTCCTGAACTGCAATGACAAGACTGATGATCACTTCGCTGATACCATGAAAGGAGGAGCGTTCCTCAATAACCCCGAATTAGTCAGAACTCTTGTGACCGAGTCACCTGACCGGATTAGGGATCTCATTTCGTGGGGAGCAGTCTTTGATGTCACGGGTGAGTGCTCCATAGCGCAACGTCCTTTTGGGGGACAATGTTTCCCGCGAACCTGCTTTGCAGGTGACCGAACAGGTCACGAGATGATGATCACCCTGATGGATCGCCTTGCCACAACAAAGGTAAGGATCTGCCACGAAGTGACGATCATCTCACTGCTCTGTGAGAACGGGCGGGTGATCGGTGCGGCTGGGCTTAATAGAAACGGGGATCTCATGGCATTTCTTGCAGATGCTGTGGTTATGGCAACCGGTGGGGGAACCCGGGTATATGATATCTCCACCAACTCGACAAGCGGAACCGGTGACGGGTATGCAATGGGATACCGTGCAGGGGCACAGCTCATTGACATGGAACAGGTCCAGTTCCATCCCACCGGTGCAGTATATCCCTGGGATGCACGGGGTCGCCTGGTGACAGAGGCAGTAAGGGGAGAAGGCGGTGTTCTCAAGAATGCACAAGGGGAGCGGTTTATGACAAAATATGATCCCCAGCGGATGGAACTCTCAACCCGTGATGTGGTTGCACGGGCAGCAGCCACCGAGATCCGTGAGGGGCGCGGAACACCGCATGGTGGTGTCTGGCTTGATATCTCACATCGTTCTTCTGAAGATATCGAGACGAGGCTTCCGACAATGCTTGAACAGTTCCTCATGTTCGGTGTTGATATAAGGAAAGAACCGATGGAAGTCGCACCAACTGCACATCATATCATGGGTGGTCTGCAAATTGACGCAGAATGCAGAACATCGGTGCCCGGGCTGTTCGCATGCGGTGAAGTCGCTGGCGGGGTTCATGGTGCAAACAGGCTTGGAGGTAACGCCCTGGCAGAGACACAGGTCTTTGGTCGAAGAGCTGGTGAATCTGCAGGAAAAGAACAGACTCATGAGAGGTGTCTGAGTGACTCTGCTATCCAGCAGGTTATCACAACCCTCTTTGAATTTTCTCAGGGCGACACTCCATCTCACGAGGTACGGTCACGCCTCCAGGAGGCGATGTGGAACGGGGCCGGAATATTCAGAAACAAGGATGCACTTGAGCATACTTTAAGCGAGATAGACTCGCTTGACCGTGTCAGGATGAAGGCCACGGTTCCAGGTGAGTATGCGGAATGTTCTATCGTGAAAAATATGCTGACAACAGCCCGCCTGATTGTGATTTCTGCCCTTACAAGAGAGGAGTCACGTGGTGCTCATGTCAGGACTGACATAATGCAGGACTGGGATAATACATCATCACCATTTAGTCACACTCATATCAGCCAGCAGGGTGTCTCGATAGAGAGGAGGGAGTCAGCATGATCCAACTTACTGTCAGAATTTCACGGTTTGATCCTGC
>QKDV01000300.1 GCA_003251955.1 Methanospirillum hungatei | reverse complement strand
TCTACATACTTGATGATCATGTATCCTGAGGTAACACCGGGACAGAGGTGATCATGGAAAGCAGCAGCATTCATAAACTCATATGGTGCTTCATTTGCCCAGGCATTTGAGAGTCCGATCAGGGAAAACTCATTACCGCCGAACTTTTTCTTATTAAATGTGGCATTAGCATCATCGGGTCTTGCGAGCATTGTGTCAAGGTCAACCATCATCAGTGAGATCTGGGAGAATACTTTGTCAGCATCAAGGGCTGCACGTTCTTCGCCAGTTATACTATTGGTTGAGGCATCAACCTCCATGTAGGCTGCAAGCCCGGTCTTCTTATTGAAGAAGTAGAACCAGAGTGGTTTCCAATCCGGTCTGTTCACCTGGAAGAAGTTCCCATCACCATTCTGAAGTCCTGAGACATCAGTTATCCCTGAGAGCGCCCGCTGTGTGGTTTCTCCTTTTATCTGTGCATGTCCTGCATTGGTGAGGGCAAGGATGTTCTCATCACCGGGTTCGAAATTGAGCAGGTCCATTGCAACCGTGGCTGCTCGTGAACCCAGATCATATGCCAGATCAGAATCCGCGAGTGCCAGGCCCGGCAGGATGCTGAAGCATAAGGTCAGAATTATCAGATACGCTAATCTCTTCATCGTACTCCCGCATGTCTTTTATGACAAATCTGATGCATTTGCGATGATAATCGCCATAGATTCTGCTTTGTTATATCTATGGATGATTATACTCATATGCATCTTATTCAGTTGTACAATATTTATGATAGTTAACAATTTTGAAATTGATCTGAAAATCTGTATTATAGATTGATCTAAAAAATAATTTTAAGCGCTTATTGTTGGTTATAAAAAATCATCCTTATTTTTCTAAGTAAGGTATCTCCTTTTTGACAGGTGGGAATGGCATTATTTAATCAAGGGGTAGCATAATTGCCAGATCGTGGTGAAGGTACCGCTTATCAGATATTTGAGAAGTCCGAAAATTGAAGAGAAGACTTTCGAATACTACCCTCTTCCGATTGAAGATTTGTATATTTACTGCCAATTATTCTGATATTTCTACAAAGCATTCTTTTTTGAAGTACCTGGGGGACGAACTAAAAACATGGAGGACTATAACTGATCATGATGGTTGATCCAGCTGATGATGAGCTGAATGCCCCACGGCGGGGGAGACCACGCGGAAGAAGAGGACCAATTGGTTGTGGTCCGCTCAAGTGTTACGGCCCTCAATGCGATACTTGGGATGAGAAACAGCGGGTATTGCTTCGACCTGATGAGATCGAGATTTTACGACTGGTTGATCTTGAAGGGCTTGAGCAGGAAGAGGCAGCCCAGAGAATGGGTATCTCCCGGAAAACTCTCTGGAAAGATCTGCATGAAGCCAGAAAAAAGGTAATTGATGCACTGGTTAACGGAAAAACAATAGAAATAACCGGGTGCTCAAGGCGCAGTGAGGGTGTGTGTCCCAAGCGTGATGATACGTTCTGTCCAAAGAATGAGGGGGGCATCTGTCCCAAGGGTTCCATACGTGAAAACGAAGATTGTTCTGAATAGTTTATTAACATAATACGCATATGTGTAATAATGGTACTCAGATGGGTACCAGGTAAGATCGGTATGAAGATAGCAATTGCAAAAGATGGTTCATCCGTTTCAGGCCACTTTGGCCATTGTGAGGGGTTTGCCCTGTACTCTGGTGAAGATGGTATTGTGCGGCATGAAGGTGATCTATTAAATGGTCAGGGACACGATGCTGCTGTCTCCATTCTTGTCTCACGGGGTGTTACTCATATTCTGTCAGGAGGAATGGGCCAACGTGCACGGGATATGCTGGAAGAAGAAGGGATTGTATCAATCCTCGGTGTCAAGGGATCACTTGAACAGGCAGCCCGTGACTTTTTCTCCGGTAAGATCGTGGATAATGCCCCTCTCTGCACTCAATCAGGATGCGCTGATACCGGCGTTGAATCTGCCGGATCATGCACATGCTCATGCCACCAGAAGAACTAAACAGTCCAGATCCAGAAGAGACTGAACACTCAAAGAGATGCCATTGAATCCAGCCGACTCGATAGAAATCCCATTCGTGAGTTATACAAATATTCAATCCGCATCTTTTCTTTTTACGCTACCTGCAATGGTGCAGTAACAAAATTCTGCTGCCGCTTATATCAGAACCGGTTTTATTGTTCATCTTCATATCACGCCATCGACTATCTGATATGATTTTTAATCTCTTCGTCGAAGCGCGTTATCACCCATATGGGTAAAATTATATAATCATTGTTCAAACAGATCTACTCATACGTGTTGATGGTTGATGATCTGCATCCTATGCTGATCCCGATCAGGCAGAATGGAGGATATATATGAAAAATAGTACTCTTCAGGGAATTCCTGGTATGCTGCGGCCGTTTAAAGAATATCTTGAAACATGGTCTCTTCCTCAGGATGCTGAAGTTGTCTTTTACGGAGTGCCAGGCACATGCACCCCCTTTGTGGAATTACTCTGTTATGCTGTACGTTCTCTTCCGTGCAGGTTCCTTTTTGTCCCGTATCTCAAGGAGAACGAGGCAAGAGAGATGATCTA
>QKDV01000164.1 GCA_003251955.1 Methanospirillum hungatei | reverse complement strand
CTTTTTCTGGACAGTTCAACAGATTACCTGATATCATACTTTGCACTCTGGAGAATCGGTGCAGTTGTTGTTCCTGCAAATATTGTATACCGGGAAGATGAACTCAAGTACGTCACTGAAGACTCTGGTGCCTGTGTTATCATAACAGATGCTGGCGGGAGAGACATAGCAACGCAGGTTGCCAGGATGCTTGGTATCTCCCGTGTTCTTACATCTGGTGGGACTGATGTGGACTCCCTTTCTCACCTTCGCAGGTCACCCCCTCTTAACTATCCTCACCCCTGCCGTCCTGATGACCTCTCGCAGATCCAGTATACATCAGGGACCACGGGGAGGCCGAAAGGGGCCATGCTCACTCAGGGGGGCTGGATGGCAGCACTTGAATCCGAGCGAGACGCTCTTGAACTGACATCTAATGATATTTACCTGGGAATTTACCCGATGGGTCATGTTGGTATCAGCTGGGGGATCTCAGTTTTGAAGCAGGGTGGAACCTGGGTCATTCTTGAGAGGTTCCAACTTGATAAATATCTGGATCTTGTCAAAGAGTTCAAAGTCACGATCCTTTCAGCCATGCCTCCGGTTATTCACAGTATAATGGAGACATCCCCTGATACCGATACAAAACTTGCATCGGTCAGACGGATCATAAGTGGAGGAGGTCCAATGCACGCCCCTACCTGGAGGGCTTTCCATCGCCGTTTTGGCATCCCGATTATCAATGCCTATGGCTTGTCTGAAACAATAGTAATCGGTTCAGGCACAGTAATCAGGCCTGAACATTATCCTGAAGCTGATGAATATAACAGCGTGGGAACCCCTGTCGGATATGCCGAAATACGTGTAGTTGATGAGGAAGATCCGACAGTTACCCTCCCGGATACACAAGCAGGTGAGATAGCAATCCGTGGCCCGGGAGTTGCACTCGGTTACTGGAATAAGCCGGAGGAGACTGCAGCAGTATTTCTCCCTGATGGCTGGTTCCTCACCGGGGATGTCGGATACATAGATAAAAACGGGATGCTTGTCATCACAGACCGCAAGAAAGACATGATAATCATGTCAGGCTGGAAGATCTACCCGACTGAAGTTGAAAATTCCCTGATCCTCCACCCTGATATTGCTGACATTGCAATATTTGGCTGCCCTGATGAAGAGAAGGGTGAAATCCCGGCAGCGGCGGTGGTGCCAAGGATAGGATGCACCGTAACACACGAGAGCCTCGTGGCATTTGCTCGTCAGCATCTTGCTGGATACAAGATTCCACGAAAAACAGTAATCGTGGAGAGTCTTCCCCGGGTTGGAGGATGGAAACTTCTCCGCAGACAACTTCGGGACCAGTACTGCCGGATTTGATCAACTGGTATTGGTTACCATTGTCGTTTTTGGTGTCCGGTGGACCCGGACGCCGTTATCGGTGAGAAGGTCATTGAAACTGACCACAAGCCCGGTACTACCCATAACATAGGTAAGGTTGGAAGGGGTTGTGTTCTTCCCTGCCATTGACTGCATGATCAGGAAGTTTTCAAGAAGCTGACTCTCCTGCCTGATAGGCTGGTGGGAATCCATGATATAGTTCCCTACTGCAGCCATCAGGAGCCCGCAGATGATAAGGCCAATGATGATCGCAACTCGTTCAGGTTCTATTTTCATGGTTATTTCAGGAGAATGATATTCCCCATCCCTCTCCGCCGTCTCTCGATCAGCCCCATACTCTCGAGAATGTCAAGTGTTCTGCTGACATTTGACTTGGAAAGACCTGTCTTCTCAACAATATCACTCTGGGGAATGAGTCCGTCAGCATCCAGAATACTCTGGTAGATGAGCTGCTGATCCTCTTTCAGAGTGGGAAGCACTGTCTCCCACTTGCGTCGTCTCTCTTCAAGAGGAGATGGTAATGGAACCTCAGGTTCAGATGTTTTTGTCTGGACCGGCTGTGGAGAGGCGACAATATGGATCTGGTCGTAAAAGAGCAGGATTAGTGCACTCGCGCAGACCACCAGGGATGCAAAGATGATGATAGCAACATCTGTGATTGTATACACATCCCCGATATGCTCTGTCTGAATTACAAAATCGGTTCCTGTACTCCAGATGACAAGAGGGGTAGGATTGAGGAGTTTTACCCCGAGAAAGAAGACTGCCGATATTAATATTGCTGCTGCAAGAACCTGCTGACCGTTCAGACCTGGGATACGCATAACTCCACCGATAATTCCTTACTCAGACGTTACTCCTGGGATAACATCAGTCTTTTCAAACAAGGGTATTGACCAGAGATAATTCTTCTTCTTATTGGTGATCATCTGCACCGATTTCAGACCTGACTACCGCAGCTGCTTCACAGAGCCGCGATAACTTGGCATATGCCACATCCTGCGGCAGCATCCTGAGGCCGCAGTCCGGATCGAGAATAATCCGGTCTAACGGTCTCCAGGTCTTCGAGTTTAGCCTTTGATGAGTCAACACACCCGTACCCGATATACTTCCCGTTCAGATCAGATGACGAGAGAGAAGAGAGGTTTTCAGGGTCAACACTCCCTTCAAAGTCAAGTACCTTGACAGGCATACTGACGTAATCGTCGATGATCCGGGATAGGGGCCCACAGACATGGAGACAGGTGGGCACTGAAACCTGACGAGCGATCTTCTCGATCGCCTTTCTTCCCAGATCGAGATTAGCCACACCGGTTGAGAAGATAGGCTCGTCGATCTGGAGCATTGTGACCCCCAGTTCCCCGATCGCGCGCGCCTCGGTAGCAAGGGCATCTGCGATATCAGGTACTAACTCATCACGGGAACGGTAGTTCGGAGTGTTAAGATGGAGAGCATGGGAGAGAGTAGTTGGGCCGGTTACAATTCCTTTGACATATTGATGCCTGGTTCTGGCATACCTCGTATCCCTGGCAGTTATCGTTTGTCCGGCCGGCATCACCTTTCCGATGACATTTTTTCCTCTTATTCCCGGGAGCCTTGAAGCAAATGTATCAATCATATCTCCCCTCACCTGCCCGTCTGAGATGATGGTGATCCCTGCCCTGATCTGTGCGTCTACAGCCTGACAGACTGCCTCGTGGTACGGATCCAGCAGGCCACGTAGTGTCCTTTTTGGCTCGGCGGGGAAACTC
>QKDV01000120.1 GCA_003251955.1 Methanospirillum hungatei | reverse complement strand
AATATGGACGACTTTCATTTATGATCCGGTGGCTCATTGGGTGTGGGGTGGAGGATGGGCACAACAGATCGGCGTTCTGGATTTTGCCGGAGGAATAGCAGTACACATATGTGCTGGATTCTCAGCCCTTGCACTTGCCTTTGTTATCGGAAAAAGAAAGGGATTTGGCGAGTACTCTTTGCAGCCCTGTAACATCCCGATGACCCTCATTGGCGGGGCCATCTTATGGTTTGGCTGGTTTGGTTTCAACGCAGGAAGTGCTCTTGCTATAGACAATATCGCAGTAAACGCTTTCATCGTAACCAACATCGCTGCAGCTGCAGGAACATTCTCATACATGTTTGTATCCTGGTACAAAGGCAAACCAAGCTCGCTCTCCATGATATCAGGCACCATAGCAGGGCTCGGTGCCATAACCCCGGCAGCCGGATTTGTCGGGCCGATGGAAGCAGTAGTCATTGGGGCGATCTCGGGAGTACTCTGCTACTTTGCCCTGGTGTTCAGATTAGGACAACAGTGGGATGAAAGTCTGGATGCATGGGCAATCCACGGAACCGGAGGATTATGGGGAACCATATCGCTGGGGATATTTGCAACGGCATCAGTTGGTGGAGTGAATGGATTGATTGCAGGAAACGGCCACCAGTTTATCCTACAGTTAGGTGGAGCCTTCATCGTGCTGGCATACTCGTTTATCGGAACTTGGATACTCGCCATCATCGTTGACAAACTGATTGGCCTGAGGGTAACCGATGAAGAAGAGTATGTAGGTCTTGATATCTCCCAGCATGGTGAGACACACAGGAATTAAAAAAACCTTCTTTTTCAAAAATCAGTTACACATGTTCGTATACCATGAACATGGTAAGTAAGTCCCATTTAGAAAAGAGTTAGTGGTTGTTTCTGACCGGTGCCAAAAACCCGGGAATAGGTAATCTCAAACACCTGGGATCTTGGAATTGTTTTCTCTGGCCCGGTCGGATGGTAATCAGCATATTGCTGGTACTTGATCTCATCATCTCCAATGTAGGTTGGGAAGTTACCATACCAGTTTCCACCATATATCAGAGTGACATTATGGAGTCCACAACTCCTGAGCATCGCATCAAACGCCCATTGGTCAAGGCATTTGGCATTATAATACTGAACATATCCGGTGTCACTCCGATTCATCAGATCTTCTTTCCCCACTCTTGAGATCAATTCATCAAACCGGTTGCCTATAACATCACTCCTGAACCTGAACAGATCTTCGCGAGTCGGATGATAGGCAGAGGAAAGTCCGTTAGGAGCGTTCTTTACGAAATCACTAGAGTTGAAGTAGACGTATGGAGATTCGATCTCATCAGAATGTGAACAGACATACCCGGCCAGGGTATCAGTAAATTCGCCTGATGCAACCCAGTTGACATAGAGCCCCTGACAGATCAAAAGGGAACAAAAGATGCCAACCGTGAATATAATTTTTGCATGCTTACCGCTACACAACCGGACACAAATGTATGCAACCAGACAGGCCACAAATATATCGATCAGGACATATCCCCGGGTTGCTGTTCCTCCCGTAGTTAGGATAATCGGAACAGAAGTTACAACAAGACCAGTAAGAAGAACAGCCAGATACCTCAAGGAACCTCTTTCCACAGACCTGTACGAACGAAGATACCATGAGATAAGCAGGATCAGGAGTAAATCACAGGCAAGAATGGTGGTACCCTGAACCGGGGTTACCTGTAGCCACCCCATGACTGCAAACTGCACCTGATTAGAGAAGATCAATAGCGAAGTAAAGATGAAAAGGCCAGTATGGAGAAGAATAATTCCGGGTTCAAAACTGGAAACATCATGTCCGTATCGTACATATCCTAACCCGAACCATTGAGTAGTCCGGATAAGCATCACCAATCCCAAGGGCAGCAGAAAATAAAACGAATATCTGAACTTCTGGCCTTTGAGAAGATCATACACCAGAAAGACTGCAGGTAGTGCAAACCCGGTCTCATACGTGAGAAGGCCAAGGAAATAGAATACCAGAGATAACGGCAACAGATAGCGGCGGCGATCCAGATACAGGTAGCAAAGAATCGAGGCCGCATAAAAGATGAAACCAACCTCATTGCAGATCGAGACAATTATCCAGGGATATGCCTCATCCTTGTTCCATAACACAGCATAGAGGAGACAACTCACAAAGGGAAGGAACGACAAGTATCCAAACTCTGCTGCAATTTTCTTTATCACAAAATAGAGCAGAACGAGAAAGAGTGAAGAGAGCACTAGCCCGGCCAGTTGTAAGGTAAATGCATCCCCTCCATGAAATGAAAATGCCAGTTTTTTTAGTGCAAACTGGATAGGACGCTGGCAATCAGAGAGAACAGACAAGTAGGACCGCGTAGCATCTGGAGAAATTACAACATCAGACCAGTCATCACTATAGTATGTGTAATGCCTGATAAAGAGAAAATTTGCAATACCATTGGTTATCAGGAGAAGAGAGATCTCTATCAGAGTTTTCAGCCAAGTCAGAAAGGACTTCTTCATAAAAAAACCGGGTTCTTACAACAACAAGATATAGGGTGATCTGTCAGTAAAATGGAGTTATAATTTTTCAACAGTTATTCGGACCCGATCGCCGGGGACAAGCCCATGCCCCTTAGGGACATCAATATTGAACCAGAGCGTGCCGGGATCATCCTGAGTATTATCCTGGGACATCAGACAGTCTTTCTGGTCGTTGATATCACCAATAAACTCGAGGGGTGATTCAAAGCTAACAATGGTCTTCATCAGACCAATTAATTGGCGGAAAAAGAGTTTAATTCTTTGCAGGACTGACCATCCAGGTGGTGCTGTTTGAATAGCTCCACCTTACAATGGAAATCTCGTGGCAAATTTCTGCCAGGATCGCCATGTTGGTGCCTACCTCCTTGGAAGACAGGCCCAAATCCTTTGCAATGTATTTGGACTTAAAGTAATGCCTGCCTGATCCAAGACCATTTCGGAGATAAGTTATGAGTCGCGTCTGCGTCTCATTATACTTCTCTCTCAAGCATGTGTGTGATGGCATTATACTACCTCCATCAGCGTAATTAGAAATCAGAGTTCAGGCATATAAAGATACTTGAATGTTGATGATTTATCATGTAAGAATATGGTACAAAAAAAGAAGGGTTATTCAACGGTTGAAAACTGAGCAATCTTTTCTGATAGTTTTTCAGTGACTTCCGGGCGCATTCCTTCGACGAATTTTATACTGCCCACAACAAGATGCCCTCCACCATTGACTCCGGCTCCCGGTAAATCCTCACGAAGTTCTCTTACCATCCTTGGGATGTTCATAAGCACACCACGAGATCTGAGTACAACAAAATCAGGCCCAAATCCTAGAGTAACAACCGGTTCTCCAGCATACTGTTGACATAGCCGATCATGAACCTCACCACAGGTTTTGCCTGGTGGTGGGAATGTAAACTTGTGGGCATGAATCTCAACATCAATAGTAAAGAGATGAGCACCATTCCCAAGCACCGTATGTCCAACGTGCGGCATGCAGGTTTTCACCTGTTCAGTGATGGCTGCATTTGCTTCATCTTCCAGCAGTTTGACCATCTGAAGATGACGTTCGTGATTGGCATTCAGGTCCAGAATATCTTTTATCAGTTCCTTTCCATCGTTAAACCTTAGATAAAACTGGATATAGTCAAGTGCCAGAGCTATCCGTTTGCACTCATCTTCTGAAAATTTATCAGCAGAGAGTTCAAGATACCTGCTACGCTCGGGAGCCTCACTTCGGTCTGCAACTCCGGCTACGGCGGCAATATGACGGATTTGTCTATCTACAGAAGGACTGATCAGACGTGCAATCTCAGTACCTAGCATACCGGCAGTGATTCCATAGTCTCCACCGACATGATATGGATTAACATGCGCTTCGAGGTACTGATCCACGATCTCATCAGGGTGATGATGATCAAAAACGATCATCGGGATCCCATAGACCTTTGCCATCTTCATGGCAGGGAGATCCTCTTCGGTAGATCCATTGTCGGTCAGAAGTACCAGCGGCATCTTCTGTCCGAATCTGACATTATCCCGGGTAGCATAATCGAGATCCCTGACAATGTCCTCTATCTCATAAAAGGGAGCCTTTGAAGGTGCACGCTTAAAGAGATAATAATCGGCATCGTAATCTCCGCCTGACTCATTTATCAAAGATATGACTGCCTGCTCAATGGAGACTGCAGAACAGATACCATCAGCATCTGCATGATGACGAAGAAGGATCGGCTGTGCGGTGAAGACAGCACGCCTGATGATCTTCGCGATCTTTCGCATTGCAGGCCTGAGTTTTTCAAGAACTTCACTTTCAACAAGAAGCGGAATTTCTGGTGGCTCTGCCCTGGCATCGATAGCCTGTTCAATGCCCGAAAGAACCTCATCTGCTTCACTTCCACGGAGCACAGAAAGGTTCTCCAGTTCGATCTGGATCTGACCTCCCCGCTGCATCACCTCTCCGGTAGCGCGGACAACATCACCCTGGTTTGCATCAGGAAATGCCCTTTTCCCTGCCTCGACAAATCCTGCTGCATTCTCAGATCCACTTGCATCAACCAGTGTGAAGATAGTAGGTCCTGAGGTCTGTTTTACCTGGGCAACCACGCACTCAACCATCACTCTCCGTCCGACTTTGCCCTTCAATTCCCCGAGCTGAATCGCACGTTTCTTACAGATCACCGGCTGAACCTGGTACGATGTAATGATGACCTCTTCAAGGTCGATATTTCCATTATCCCTAATATTTCCAACCCGCACCAGGATAGTATCCCCTTCCTGGTGACTGGTAAGCATATTGCTTTTATGAACAAGCCCTTTGGTTGAACTGTTGAGGTACACAAATGTACCGAATGCAGCAAACCCCTGGACAGTACCGGAGTACGTCTTACCAACAACAACGTCAGCAAGGCTGCATCCATCACCCAGGCTGTATACAACTGTCTCTGTTCCTTTTGGCATACAAACTATCCACCGATATTCGGCCGGCCACTGCAATCAGACAAGAAGCTGAATAAAACCTCAATATAGGGAGGAGTGCAGGGCAAAGCAAACAACCGATGGTAGTATAGTGGTAACTGGAGGGAAATAAATTCAACCATACAGCAGGAGAATAGGCGGTTAAAAAAAGGAGATATTCCTGGTTTTTATCTCAAAACCATATCAGGCATCTTCCGAAGATGGGATCTGCCGGTCTGAGAAAGGGATGTCAAGCATTACCAGATCATCAGGGGCAAGGATTTCACCGGAATAATTTTTTCTTGCATCCAACAGGTGTTCTTCCGCAGATGTATACCTGGTACTTATATGGAAAAGGGCCAGGCGTTCCGCTCGAAGTGCTGTTCCAACCCGGCCTGCCTCACCGGCTGTTGAGTGCATAAACTCACGTGCCCGATCCAGTTCAGTATCATCAAAGGTGGCATCATGAATCAGAAGATCTGCATCCTCACCCAGAGGTGCCAGTTCAGAAAGGTTTGGCCTCGTGTCACCCGTATAGATGATCTTTCTTCCCAGACGAGGCTCACCCATTATCATTCCCGGCGTAATAAGCCGCTCCTCTCCATCAACCACGATCCGGACACTCTCTCCGCGTTGAAGTCTGCCAAAGAGTGGTCCAGGTCTAACACCCAGGCTGATTGCAAGCTCGCGGTTGAACCTTCCCGGACGTTTATTTTCTTCGAAGATGTATGAAAGTCCAGGAATTCCATGATCAGTTGCAACAGCATGAATAGAATACCCCTCAAATGGCACCGTGTCCCCAGGTCTTATCCGTTGTGACTCGACCGGGAACTTTATCCTGCTCCGGCATATCTGTTTGATATCAGTGACCATCTCATGGACTGTATCGGGCCCGTAAATTACGAGAGGCTCTTCTCTCCCTGAAAACGACATCGTCTGAATAAGTCCGATAAGCCCGAGAAAATGATCTGCATGCCAGTGGGTGATGAAAACTGATTCAAATGAAAAACCAGTCCTTGCTTTCATCATCTGCCGCTGGGCCCCTTCCCCACAATCAAATAGAAGATCATGAGATCCCCATTTCATCAGGATACAGGGAAGATTCCTTGAGATCGTCGGGAGGGCTCCTGATGTCCCCAAAAAGAAGATCTGTAGTGTTTCACCGGCTATGATCCCCACCCCCTGATTACATCAAATGACTGCTTTGCCTCTTCAATAGATCGACCTTCCACAACCACTACACCAGAATATTTTTCTAGGATATCCTTTGAGAGACGCTTCCAGTTTATAGTCCCACTACCTAGAGGAAGATGTTCATCAGATTTACCATGGTTATCATGGATGTGAATATGGGAAGCATGGTCCAGATATTTTTTGAACGCATCAACCTTTCCCAGAGTGTTCGCATGGCCGAAATCGATGGTCATCCCAATTCCCTCAATATCCTCGATGAGTCCGAGAATCTCTTCAGGATACTGACAGAGAAAATCAGGAATGTTGGGCATATTTTCTATACAGGCAACCACCCCATATTCCAACGCAACCTTCCCGAATTCCCGGAGGGCATCCTTCTGAAGTTGCCAGATCTTCTCAGGCACGAGTTTGCCAGTACAGGAGAGATACCCCGGGTGAATAGTAACCCTGTCGGAAATAGGTGCTGCTTTCCGGATACACTCAGAGATCTGATGTACTGTCTCTTTCCAGATTGGTTCATTGATGGCAGCCGGATTGAGATCACCATAGGGAGCATGCACGGTTACCTTAAGTGAGGTGCTTGCCAGTGTCTCGATGACAGAGTTATATGATTCAGGTCTGCTGAAATGATAATTCCCATCTGCACAGACTTCCCATCCGGAAAACCCAACCTCTTCAATACCAAATATCCAGTCTATATCATCCCATACTTTTGCTGATGATCCAAAATAGGGGGAAATACTCATGATGCTCCTGCTATCTGGTCAAGGGTTGAACGTACATTCTGCCGATATTCATCAAGGGTACCGGTATTCTGAACCCTCATTGTTGCGAGGTTTATGGCTTTTTGAAGACCGAATGATGACTCCCGTTCATCCCTGGCAGAAAGTTCAGTGATATCTTTCAGATCATCAGATCTCCCACGAACTTTAAGCCGGTCAAACCTTGTATCAAGTGGAGAGTCAATCGCGATAAGAATGAAGTCAGGGAAGTGATCGGCAAACTCCCTCACCTCGGCATCTCCCCGTATTCCATCGATCAGAACTACTGACGAGTTCTGTGATTCGATAACCGGGATGCAGACATGGGCGATCGCAGCCATACCATATTGTTCACGAAGCCGCCTTGCTATTACACCCATGCTGGCATCAACCGGGGGAAGACCTTCTTTTTTGACTTCTTCCCTGATAACATCACCCATAACCACCACCGGGATACCAAGTTCATCTGCTACAGCAGAGAACTCACCCTTTCCTGATCCCGGCATTCCAACAATTCCTATTACCTTCATACCATATCTCCCCTTGCTCCCGGGTCCGTATTCGTACCGGGCGATCAAGTTCATCAGCAATTGCGGTCAGATCTGCAAGCAGGAGGGATCGTATCCCTGTATATTCCCCCTGCTGAAGTACAAGATCAACATCAACAGCAACATCAGGCACAACTTCAGTTATCTGCTCATTACTACTCCCGGGAAAGAGAGTCAGTACCACCTCAAAGAATGGCAAATTTCCCTCATGATACCCGGACGTACAGAGTGAAAGTGAGCGCTTTACTTCAGAGCCGAGTGCACGTTCTTTCCCCTTTACCGTATTGAGATTCCAGTCTGGCTTTATATCGAGGGCTATGAGATCAATCAGCCTTCTGGAGATCAGATCGTCCAGAACATCAGGAAACACGCCGTTTGTATGCAGGCCAACGGCAAAACCCATCTGCTTCACCTGTTCAGCAAGAAACCGGAGAGCTTCTGGCTGCATTGTAGCCTCACCACCGGAGAAGACCACTCCGCTGATGAGAAGTCCTGCCGACCGGACCATGGAAAGAACCTCTTTGCAGTCTTTTATATCTGTCCCACTCTGGATACCAGGGTTCTGGCAGTACCAGCATCGGACAGGACATCCTCTGAAGAAGATGACACAGACTGATCTTCCCCGCCAGTCAACGGTACTGAGAGGGACAAAACCTGCAAAGTTCACACGAACTGGATCTGTCACTGCGCCATAAGGTTGGCTCCTGCTTTTCATCACTGTTTTCATTGGTGCCTAGTGACAAGTTCGGGAGTTAGGAGTAGGCAAAAGAGCAAAACAATTTTACTTGCGTTACAGGAAACCAAAATGGAGTCCCCTTTTGAAAAACCGAGCCTTTATGTATCTTATTACAGTACATATGAGGTATGTCAATAGTTGAGGATGCCAGGCGAGGCATCATCACCGAAGAGATGAAGATCGTAGCGGCTCAGGAGGGCGTTACTGAAGATTATATCCGCCGTGGAATCGCTGCAGGACATATTGTCATCCCGGTATCACCATACAGGAAAGTGAAAGCCTGTGGTATCGGAGAGGGATTACGCACCAAAGTTAACTGTTCGATCGGTACTTCATCAGATATTGTTAATATTGAGATGGAGGTCGAGAAGGCGAAAGCCGGTGAGAAGGCAGGTGCTGATACCCTGATGGAACTTTCGACAGGGGGAGATTTTTCAGAGATCCGCAGACGGGTAATCGAGGTAACCAGTCTCTCTGTGGGATCTGTGCCGCTTTACCAGGCGTTCATCGAAGCAGCACGCAAGGAGGGAGCAGTCATCCACATGCGTGAAGATGATCTCTTCAGGATCACCGAAGAACAGGCAAAGCTTGGAACCAATTTCATGGCCATTCATACCGGTATCAACCGGATCACTCTTGAGCGCCTTCAGAGACAGGGTCGTCACGGAGGTCTCTGCTCACGGGGAGGGGCATTCCTCACCGCATGGATGCTCCACAACGATAAAGAGAACCCCCTCTACGCAGAGTTCGACTACCTCTGTGAGATTCTCAAAGAGCATGAGGTCACACTCTCAACAGGTAATGGAATGCGTGCAGGAGCTATCCATGATGCAACTGACCGTGCACAGATCCAGGAACTGATCATCAACGCCGAACTTGGTGACAAGGCACATGAGCAGGGGATCCAGGTTATCGTAGAAGGACCAGGGCATGTTCCAGCCGACGAGATCGAGACGAATGTGAAACTGATGAAGAGGATGTCAGGGAACAAACCATTCTACATGCTCGGCCCGATCGTGACTGATATTGCACCCGGATACGATGATCGGGTCGCAGCCATTGGTGCTGCCATGTCATCCTCATATGGTGCGGACTTCATCTGCTATGTCACCCCCGCAGAACATCTTGCCCTTCCGAACGTGGAGGATGTGTATGAAGGTGTTATGAGCAGCAGAATTGCAGCCCATGTCGGTGATATGATAAAACTGAAGAAACGCGATCAGGACCTTGCCATGGGGCATGCCCGACGCGACCTTGACTGGGATGCACAGTATAACCTTGCAATCAATCAGGAAAGGGCAAGAAAGATCAGATCAGAGAGGATGCCTGCAGACCGGGAAGCCTGCACGATGTGTGGGGATTACTGCGCATTAAAGATCGCAAACAAAGTGATCAAAAAACTGAACTGATCACGACATTACTTCAGAAACCACCAGATCCGGCAAAGGATCCACTCATCTTTTTTCCTGTGAAACCAGAGATCCGGTATGCTTCAAAAGACACTCGCCATCAAAACCAAAGCAGAAGGCGATATCCTAGATCTCACAGACAGGGTCAGCGAAGTTGTAACGGAATCAGGAGTACAGAAAGGAATATGTTCCCTATTTGTCACCGGATCAACTGCTGCACTTACCACCATTGAGTACGAACCGGGCGTTCTGAAAGATCTGAACCGGGCCCTCTCAATACTTGCCCCAACGGGTGTTACA
>QKDV01000231.1 GCA_003251955.1 Methanospirillum hungatei | reverse complement strand
AGATCGTTCATTGCACGAAAGACCTTGATCTTATTCTTCATCCTCCCCCCCGGCCCCGTATTTATGTTCATACCAGGAGAGAAAGACGACATAGACAATGATCATGAAAAAGACAATAAACATGAGGGTGAATGAAAATCTGGCAACCTGATAAGAGAACGGACCAAACACCTCTCCCCTGAGGCTGATCACAGCACCGCCGAGTGCATACGAGAAGAGGATGACACCAAGCACCTGGAGAGTTCTGAGTGATGCTTTCTCTGTTATCAGGTGAGTTCGTTCATCGGCAACCACCTCATCAACGAGCTGCCTTAAGATCCATGCTGCAAGCACGCCGATGATTACTGCCCCGGTCATTACCAGTGGTTCGAGGTGTTCTACAGACCAGATAAATATGCCCACTTCGATCAATGCGATGAATCCAAGCAGAAGAAAATATGTGTGTTGCTTCATAATGCTTCTGTGTAACGTATCATTGTACTAATTCGGATAAGATAAGTATGATCGTAAAATTGCGAATAAAAAACACCTGTGCCAGGTTGTTGAGGCGATATCGCCACTGAATATGGACTATAATCATGGAGTTTGATCCTGCAGTCAGGGTTCTTTTCATTGATGACGAGCCGGCGATGCTCCGTGCAATTCGCGATTATTTAACGATTATTCACTCTCTTGAGGTTGATATAACCGACGATCCTGCAGATGCCATCCAGAGCGGGCAGCTCTTCTCTTATGATTGTCTGGTGGTGGATTATGAGATGCCAGATATGGATGGTATCACCCTCCTCAAGGCGATAAGGCAGATTGATCCAGACATTCCTGTTATCGTGTTCACTGGCAAAAGCCGTGAGGAAGTCGTAATCGAGGCAATTAACAACGGTGCAGACTTTTACCTTCAGAAGGGAGGCAACGCTGAGGAACTATTTGCCGAACTCGCGCATAATATCGAAAAGGCCACACGTAGGTTCAGGGCGGAACGTGCCCTCTTTGAGAGTGAGCAACTCTATCGTGCGGTAGTGGAGGATCAGACTGAATTCATCTGCCAGATGGATCCTGAAGGGATAATCAGGTTTGTAAACACCCCCTTTGCCTCATATCTGTCCCGTGAACCGGATGTCCTTGTTGGCTCTGACTTCTTCTCCCTCTTCGGGGAGAGTGGGGAGAACCTGAGGGATGCCCTGGATGTCTGCGACCCTGATAACCCGGTGGTTCATGCCGAGATAAGGCAGGTTCGTCATGACGGCTCGAAATCATATCTCCACTGGACACTCAGGCTACTCTTTGATTCCTCGTTTGAACCGAGGGAGATCCTTGCAGTAGGCCGTGATGTAAGCGCTCAAAAAGAGGTGTCACGACAGGTATCAATCCAGCGTGACCTCGCTCTAGAACTGTCAATGGTCTCGTCGGTGGATATGGTGCTTGAGTTATCACTCAAGGCTGTGATCAAACTCACCGGGATGGAGACCGGCTCGGTGTATCTTCGCAACCGTGCAACGGGAGAAGTCACAAAGGCCTATGAGCATGGCTCTCACCGTCGTTCACTTGAACAGTTCATGGAGGTTTGGCAGAACGGGAATATCGATCTTCTTGCCGTCCTCGCAGGTGCATCAAGGTACTATAGTCAGACTGATCTGGGCCGGTCTGACACGCCGTTTCTCTCGATGGCCTTTATACCTGTCCAGCGGTATGATGAGGTGACTGGATGGTTTGTGCTGGCATCAGATGGCATGATCGAGGTCCCGGTTAACCTCCGTGGCTCCATGGAGACAGTGGTGTCACAGATCGGAAACGTTATCGCCAGAATCCAGGCTGAAGATGCTCTGCGTGATGCCCTCATCGAGAGCGAGGAGCGGTATATGCAACTCTCTGAGTCATCACCAGATGCGATTGCTATTCTCTCATCAGATAACCGGCCGGTCTATCTCAATCCTGCTGCTCTTTCTCTCTTTGGTCTACGCTCGTTTGATGAGTTCATGACCCGGCCCCTGAATGAGTACTTTGATGAGGCGTCATATCCGGTAGTGAATGAGATGCTTGCCCAGAGTTTCTCAATCAGAAGTCCGAACTCGTGTGAAGCCCTGATGTGGAATATATCAGGCAGGGAGATCTTTGCAGAACTGATTGCCGTCCCGATAACGCAGGCAGGAGACACTGCAGTCCTGCTGATCATCAGGGACAGAACCGAACAGAAGTTGTCAGAAAAGGCACTGGCAGAGAGTGAGCGTCATTTCAGGGAACTTGCTGACCTTCTACCTGAACCGGTTTTTGAGACTGATTCGGGTGGTAATGTTACCTTCTGCAACCGGGGTGCCTATGCTCTGCTTGCCCCGGGCAATAATACAACGCTCATTGGTGAGTCATTTCTAAGGTTCTTCAGCGATTCAGATCAGGACGAACTTGTACGTGTTCTAGATGAAGTTCGGACAGATCCTGCTGTCAGAAACCAAGGCTTTACTGTTATGGCAAAAGATGGGGGGGAGCGTTCAGTTCTGCTCTCTCTCTCCCCGGTCTTCAGGGATACTGTGTATGACGGGGTTCGCGGTGTTATCGTGGACATCACCGAGATGAAGCAGTACCAGGAGACACTGAAACGGACGATCGAGGAGAAAGATGTCCTCTTT
>QKDV01000037.1 GCA_003251955.1 Methanospirillum hungatei | reverse complement strand
AACAGTCCTTGTTGACAACTACACCGATCTTCTCAGATCTGACTCCACGTCTATCGTTAAACGCCCCTCTATTGGGTACGGGGATGTTTTACTGGCTGAACACGGACTTTCACTTCATGTTTCGGCCAGGTCAGGCGATGAGACTATTTCTGTCCTGATGGATGCCGGTGCATCAAAGGTCTCTCTCCTGTATAATGCTGCTCAACTTGGGATCTCTCTCCTCGATACCGCTGCTATTGTGATCAGTCATGGGCATGATGATCATGTGGGATCTCTTAGTGAAGTAATTGAGTATATTGCCAGACCAGTTCCGGTGTACGTGCATCCGGGATCTTTTTCAAAAAGACAGAAACGGTTCCCTGATAAACCCTTTATTGACATTCCTGCTCCTGATATGGTTGCATACAAGAGTGCAGGAGCAGAATTTCTCTTCACACCAAGTCCTACCCTTTTCTGGCAGGACCGGATCCTGATCACTGGCGATATTGCACGCACTACCACATTTGAACAGAGTAATCCTGTTTATTATGTTGAAGAGTCTGCCTCATGGGTTCCTGATATCTTTCATGACGATCAGGCGGTAATTCTTAATCTTAAGGGGAAAGGACTGGTTGTCATAACCGGTTGTGCCCATGCCGGTGTCATCAATACAATCCGGTACGCCAGGAAGATCACCGGGGTAGATGAGATTTATGCTGTTATCGGAGGATTTCACCTGTCTGGTCCCTTCTTTAGCAGGATTATCAGTCCGACGGTTTCTGAAATGCAGAAAATCCAGCCCAGGTATGTAATCCCCCTTCACTGCACCGGTTGGGAGGCAATAAACCGGTTTATCGAGGAGATGCCTAATCAGGTTATACTCAATACTGTCGGGACCGCATACATGCTTGGAGAATGATATGATCAGAGGCCTGTAGTTCTGTTTTCCCGTGAAATTCCAAATTTTTTAGTTCTGGGTAATTTCAGTTTAATATTAGGTCAAAAAGAGAGAGATCAAATCTCAAAACTCTCTTTGAATTATTAGCGATAATTCAAAACAAGGAGTATTTCTCTCTCTCTCTCTCTCTCTGCAGATCTCCTGGATGTTATTAACCTGTTTTATATCCCACAACCACTACCGATATTTCATGTCGGTATGGCATGAGAACCAGTGAAAAGCCTGCCTGTTTCATCTTCTCCACAAGAGATCCTACATATTCCATATCTGAGTAGTTTGCCTCTCTTGAGGTGACGATTGAATTGATGTCGTCTGCCTGCAATCCTGCTGCCTCCATTGATCTGATCCACCGGGACCGGTAGATCTCTTCTGCCACATCTGATTCTGGTCTTATGATATCTCCGCAGATGAAGAGCCCGCCCGGTGAGAGTGACTCATACACCCGGGAGAGGATGCTGATCCGATCATTCTCCGGAATATGATGAAAACAGAGTGTAGTCAGGATAACATCAAACGTCCCTTCTGGCCAGGCATCCCTGATATCCTGCTCCAGAAACTGAACACCTTCTAACTGCGGTTTCTGCTGTGCACACTTTATCATCTCACTGGAGTGGTCTATTCCGATAATCTGAAGGCTGTGAAAGCGGCTTTGTATCCTGTCAGTCGCATACCCGGTACCTGAACCAAGTTCCAGAAGTCTGCCAGCCTTATCTGGGATGAACGAAAGGACCTCTGCAAAGAATGTTTCACTCTCCGGGAGGATGGCAGATAGTCGTGAGTCATACATCGATGCCATAGAGAGATAATGTTCATGATCTGAACTGCCTGCAACGTGAGTCATGTCTGATTTCATACGTAAATTCACGATTGTTACGATCGTAATCAAATGTGCATATGAATGTTGTTTTTGTATTATTAGAGAGATATTGATCATTATGAAATGGCACGATCATTGCCAGTATATGGAAATACCCCGCGATTATTCAGTACAAGATCTGGCCCGGTTTCACGGACATCTCGGACCATTTATCGTTCTCGGGTACCGGATGGGAAGGCATGCCCTAAACACGTTACAAGCAAATCCGTTCGAACTCAAGGCGCAGGTCTTCTGCTCGGGAGTCACTCCGCAGTCCTGCCTAGCTGACGGAGTTCAACTTGGAAGTGGATGCACTCTTGGCAAAGGAAATATCGAAGTGATCAAATCAGATAGCGTATCCTGCACGTTCTGTAAGGGTGAAGAGAAGATCAGAATAACGCCAAAACCGCTAAAAACCCTGGATCAGAATGATCCTGATTATGAACTGGTCATCGAACGATATGCAGAATCACTCTACCATCTTCAGGACGAAGAACTCTTCCAGGTCGATAGCCTGTGAGTTGTGGCAAACCGGACTGCCTGATTCATCTGGAGAATGTCTGGACGACCTATGAGGGGGCAGACTGCCCGGTCATAAAGGATGTCTCATTTGAGATAAGGGCTGGAGAGTTCGTGGTTATCGGTGGTCCGAACGGAGCAGGAAAAACAACGCTCCTTGAAGCCATCACCGGTCTGCTTCCCATTGTCAAAGGATCAGTTACTGTCTGCGGAATGGGAATTCCTCGTGAAAGTGCCATGGCCCGGTGTAGTATCGGATATGTCATCCAGAACTTTGATTTTCATCCCTTTACTCCGTACACCGTGGAAGAAGTTGTCA
>QKDV01000235.1 GCA_003251955.1 Methanospirillum hungatei | reverse complement strand
GAACTTCTTGAGGCCAAACGGATCTATGTGATGGGTGCAGGGAGATCAGGTCTTGTGGCAAAGGCATTTGCCATGAGGCTCATGCACCTTGGCATGATCAGTTATGTGGTGGGAGAAACAATCACCCCGGCACTTCAGAAGGGTGATGTTATCGTTGTTCTCTCAGGTTCGGGAAAGACACGGACTATCGCTGAGATCGTGCAGACTGCAAAGGAGATCGAAGGAAGGATCTGTCTCATCACTTCTAATCCTGAATCTGTCATAGGAAAGATGGCAGACTCATGTGTTGTGATCGAGAACTACCGCGATAAAGTACCTGACGAGAGTGTCGACTTTGAGATCAGACAGATGCTTGGAGAACACCGGTCTTTTGCCCCGTTAGGAACTCTCTTTGAGACTGCAGCAATGACATTCTGCGATGCTGTCATCTCCAGGCTGATGGAGATCACCAGCACTGATGAGGCAGAGCTGAAAGGACGTCATGCCAACATCGAGTAACCAGATGAAACGAATCGCACAACGGGCACTCGATATCGAGATGTCCGGTATACGAAAATTTTTCCAGGCGGCAAAGCCGGACTCTATCAGCATGGCCCTTGGCCAGCCTGATTTCGATACCCCTGACCATATCAAACAGGCAGCGATCAGGGCGATCAACGAGGGAAAGACCGGATATACCTTCAATGCAGGGCTTCCCGAATTACGGGAGGCTATATCGAAAAAATTCAAGTCTGAAAACGGTATCAGGTTTCATCCCGATCAGGTCATCGTGACTGCCGGTGCAGGTGAAGCACTCTTTATCGCAATCCAGGCACTTGTAAACCCCGGTGACCGGGTTCTCATTACTGACCCGGGTTTCGTTTCATACGAAGCCTGTTCTACACTTGCCGGTGGTGTCATGGATCCACTCGCCCTCGATCAAAATCTTCACATCGATGTTGATGCAGCGATAGAGAAGATGAACGGGGCACGTCTTTTGATCCTGAACTCTCCCTGTAATCCCACAGGGACCGTCGAGTCAGAAGAAACAATTCGTGCACTTGTTGAAGCAGCAAACGATGCAGGTGTGACTGTTCTTTCAGATGAGGTGTATGAACATTTCATCTATGATGCAAAGCACACAAGCGCAGCGAAGTTCGGTGATGATGTTCTCACAGTAAATGCCACCAGCAAAACGTATGCCATGACTGGCTGGAGGATAGGGTACATTGCCGGACATCCGGATTATATTCAACAGTGCCTGAAGATACATCAGTACTGCCAGACCTGTGCAACCTCCATATCACAGTATGCTGCGTATGCTGCATACACCGGCGATCAGACCTGCGTCTCTCTTATGCGCGACGAGTACAAGGCGCGTCGTGACATGCTCTGGAGCGGTCTGCATGACCTCGGATTTGACTTCCCTATTCCAGGAGGGGCTTTCTATGCCTTTGTCCCGATGGACAACGATACAACCCAGAAGATCCTGGACGCAGGAGTGATCATCGTACCCGGTGATGCATTCGGGAAGAATGGATCAGGGTATGCAAGATTTAGTTATGCAACATCACGTGCAAATATTTCAGCAGCACTTGAACGAATCAGCACAGTAGTCAGGTGAACTCATCATGGTTTATGAATTACTCAAAAAACTCTCGGATGCTCATGGGGTCTCCGGGTTTGAAGATAACATCAAAGATATAATCAGAAAAGAACTTGCAGGACATGTGGATGAGTTCAGAGAGGACTCACTCGGTAACCTGATCGCGGTCAGGAAGGGATCAGACTTCTCAGTGATGATCGCTTCTCACATGGATGAGATTGGAATGATGGTCCAGTACATCGATGAGAAGGGATTCATCAAATTCGTGGGCATTGGTGGCTGGTTTAACCCGAGTATGTATACACGCAGGGTGATCCTCCATGGTACTCGCGGACCGGTAACAGGTGTTCTCGGTGGGAAACCCCCGCACATTATGACCCCCGAGGACCGTAAAAAAGAGATCAAGATTGACGATCTCTTCATCGATATCGGTGCATCTTCTGCAGATGAGGTAGCAGCCCTTGGTATCGAGATCGGAACGCCTGTCACAATAGAGCAGGAGTTTACAAGACTTGCCGGAGACCGGGTTTCAGGCAAGGCACTTGACAACCGGGTCGGTGTTGCAGTCCTGATTGAGACCATCAAGCGGATGAAGACCCCGATGACAGTCTACGGTGTCTTTACCGTGCAGGAAGAGGTCGGGCTCAAGGGTGCAAAAGTGAGTGCATTTGCCCTCAACCCGGACATCGCTATCGCAACAGATGTAACAATCCCCGGAGATCATCCGGGAGTCAGCAAAAAGGATGCCTCACCGGAGATGGGCAAAGGTCCGGTTCTTGTTCTCGCAAGTGCAGCAGGACGCGGTCTGCTGGCAGACCGCCGACTCACTGCATGGCTTCGGAGCGCTGGTGACAAGGCAAAGATTCCATACCAACTCGAGGTTGGTGAGGGTGGTAACACAGATGCAACAATCATACACCTGGTGAGAGACGGGATTCCAAGCATTCCATTCTCTGTGCCTGCCCGTTATATTCACTCACCTGTTGAGATGGTTGATCTCGCAGATGTAAACAATTCAATTGAACTTCTGGTTGAGGCACTGAAGAA